>PLDE01000006.1 GCA_003135035.1 Candidatus Dormiibacterota bacterium
GCGTGCCCTGGAGCTACGATCAGGAAATAGTCGATGAAGCCCGTCAACATGCCCGTGAGGGCAAGGAAGGCTGCGAGTATCACGCTCCAGGCGGCGCCGAATCCTACAGCCCACCGCGTCCGAAAGAACGGGCTGCCCGCACTCTCTCCTCGGAAGTGCTGATGCAGATCAAACGCAACCAAGGTGCCCCCCAGAGCAAGAGCCGAGTAGGCTGTCTCAGGGGCGATTGCGACCTGAATGACTGTAATGAACGCAAAGGCTGCAATCCATCCGATTGAGCGGGTGCGCAGCATCTGTGCGAACACGATCAATTGGAGAGGGAATAGAAGGAAGCGCCACACGGGGCTCAGAAAAGTGTCGAGGACAATCGCCACCCCGACGAGCAGCAAGAAGAGTCGGTCTCTCTCGTACATGTAGCCTGCAAATGCATAGACGAGCACCCAACAGGCCGGTCCGAGGAGCATGCTCAGCCCCGCAGTGTAGCCCCAGTTGGTCGGGCCGAATACAGCCATACCCAGCGCGCCAGCCAGCGGATCCCCGAGCAAGCCATGGATGAATTGCACATCTCGCCAGGGGAGCAGGTGGTGCCAGAAAATCAGATACGCTGGAGCTACCTGCTGGCCACCTTCGAAGGCGCTTACGCTAACAGCCCCCGGCAGGCTGGCCGTACCAAGAAACACCAGGATCGGCCCGACTATCCATACCAGAGCCGCACTCTCCGCAGCACCCGTCTCGCCGGTCGTCCGGGTTCGTTGGTGTAGTCGGACTATGACAACGGTCGCAGCGAGAACGAGCGCGAGGAGGAGCCAAAGCGGGAACCAGGGATAGAAGTGATGGCTTCCGTCGGAGGTTACACTGACCTCAGTCTGCGATGAAACCCAGAAGAGTAAGGGGATCGTAAGAACAGCGCCGTAGGCATTGAAGGTGCCTAGCTGAGTCAGGACTCGGTGAGACCGCCCGGGGAAACGATCTCGAGACTTTGATTCGCTGCCCGGGTGCCAGCTGTAGCCGACCGCTGCGCCGAGCACCAGAGCGACATAGAGAGCGCTCGCTCCGATGGCGACAAGTAGGGTGGAAGTAGCTTGCGACCTCAGAGCGCAATGGACCTCCACCCCTACCGTGGCAGCCACGAGGGCAGCCCTGCCGCCAGCCCACCCAACGCTCGGTGCCCTTGACTGCTGGGGCCCTTGGCGTGTCTCCTGGTGCTGTGCTACCGCAAACTGTGTCGTGGCTTCGTCGCGAGTGGGGCGGCCCCCGAGGGGGCCCCAACGCCACAGGGCGTAATAGATCGCGCAGGCGAGAATCGGGAACACGATAACGATAAAGTAGTAGCCGTCGACGTAGCGGTTAACGTCGAAATCAGCGAACGTGGGGTAGCCGACAATGTCCGTATGCAGGCGGAGTTGCGCGGGTACAAGGATCCATCCCAGTCGGCCGAGGAGCGCGGCGCCCACGACGGCGGCGGCGAATCGCAGAAGACGCGACCGGCGGTATCTCGAGATCACCCTGGGAGTCTCGACCAGATCGTCCTCACTCACGTCCAGTACCCAGCGCTGGTGGACATCACCCGGGACGCTGAACGTGGAGCCCGGCGCGGGCCCGATAGAGTGGTGCCTGGGTACGGTAAGGAAGTTGCCCTAGAGTCACGAGGTATCCGAATCAATCGTGCCTCTCCCGTAGTTCAGCCCGCCAGCAGCGGGACGTATGAAATCTCGACGCTCCGACCGGTGAGCGAGACACCAGGCCTGTCGGAATTCAGACTACTTCTGTAAGGAGCGTCGGGAGATGACTTGTAGCTGGCTCCTGGTACAAGCCGCGTCGTGCCGGGTTCTGGCGCGGCGGCGCGCCTGGCGTCCTTGCCGCCCAGGCAGTATCGGACATCTGTGTGGGGGCTCGTCATCAAGACTGTGCTCCTGGGCGGGTGGATGTAGGGCCGACATCGGACCCAGGCGGGGCTATCTGTCACTCACAAGTCTCGTTGATCCTCCGCTGGCGCGAAGTCTATGCTCGAGCTCGGACAATCCCGAGGGTGAGCCGATCTCGTAAAAGCGCTCGGCAACCTCGTAAGCCGCTACCTGACCTATTGCCGCCTGTTCAGCGAAGAGCCAGGCGAGATCGTAGACGCGGCGTGGGGGAATGTTCTTCTCTATCAACTCTCGCTCGACTATGGAGATCCCATAATCGATCCACTGGAACTCCCCACCGGAAGCCCCGGAATCCTTCCCATAACTCACGACTTTGCCGTTGCGCAGGACGGCATTGCTTGGTCCCCAACGTCCTCTATTTCTGTAGATCGTCATAAGAGCTGGTAGGCTCATCGCTCGAAAGCGCTGCTCCACGGTAAGGAGATCGACGCGGAGATACGAATCTCCGTACAGGACGAAAAACGCGTCCTCCAGGAGGTCAGAGTCCAGCGCCAATCGCACGGCTCCTCCTGTGCCCAGCAACTCCTCCCCTTCACGGGAGTAGGTGACCTCAAGCCCCCAATCGCTCCCGTTGGAGATGTGATCTTCGATTTGGCGTCCGAGGTGTCCGATGCAGTAGAGAACATTCTTCACATCTTGAGACGCTAGCCATGACAGTTGCCAGTCGGCAAAGGGGGAACCCGCGACCTGGATAAGTGTTTTCGGTATCTGCGTCGCACGGTGCCCGAGCCTGGTCGCTAGCCCGCCAGCGAGAATGACACACTGCATGGTGTCAGTTGCGCACTATGACCGTAGAGCCGTCGTGGTCGAACAAAACCTGCACCTCGCTAAGGCCCTCTGCTCCCATGGCTAGCCGAAGGGAGTCGCGATCGTTCGCGTAGAAAAGTAGGTAGCCCCCGCCGCCGGCGCCCACTAGCTTGCCGCCAAGAGCTCCGTGGGCCATGCCCATGTCATACCACCGGTCAATGTCGCTATTCGACATTAGGCCCGAGCGCTGTCGCTTTTCCTGCCAGTGAACATCCATTAGACGAGCGAACTCCAGTGTGTCACCGGTCTCAAGCGCGGCCTTCGAAGCCAGCCCTATTTCCTTCACTCGATGGAGCCGCTCGAGCATGGCCGCATCCCCGTCCTCGGAGCGTGTCATCTGATCAGCCAAGACTTCGTCGGCGTCACGCGAATAGCCGGTGAAGAACATAATTAGATGCTCTTCTAGATTCCGCAGCGTGGTATTGGAGATCGTGAGTGGACTCGCGTTGACCTTTCCATCGGGAGCAATCTCAAAGCAGGTGAGCCCGCCGAAGCTGGCCGCATATTGGTCCTGCTTCCCGACCGGCCTGTGGAGGAGGTCAATCTCTATGTGACAGGCCTCCTCGGCGAGCTCCCCGGCGGTGACGTGCTCGCGTTTGAAGGCGTACACGGCACGAAGAAGCCCAACGGCGAAGCTGCCCGAGGAGCCCAGCCCGGTACCGGCTGGAATGTCGGCGAGACTAACCAACTCGATCGACGGCCCAATAGGGTGCAGACGGAGTACCTCTCGGACGATTGGGTGATCAATTTCGTCCACCGTGGCTACGCGCTCGAAAGCAGAGTACTTTAGCAAGTAGTCCTCCGTGACCGTCCTGTTTATCGCTATATATATGTATCGGGTGATCGCTCCCGATATGAGGACGCCGCCGAACTTGCCGTAGTAGGACGGAAGGTCGGTGCCTCCGCCTCCCAGGGAGATTCGAAGCGGTGTGCGAGTAATGATCACCGACGACTCTCCTTAGCTCGGAGGCGCGGCGTGGCTTCCGCGACAAGTTGCCAGCCCCAAGGGGTCGATGGGAGGTTGGCGCGAAATAGGACATCGAAGACTTTGAGAACAGCAGTCATTGACACGGCGCTGGTCTGCTCAGCCGAGCGAGGACGTGCATCGCGGATCAGACGCTCGCCTCGGGCGACGATTCCTAGCTTGTAGAGGTCGAAGAACGGGAAGCCGGCCTTAAGAACCCGCCGGACGTCAAACCCAGCTGCTTCAAGCAACTCGCGGAGCCGCGTCTCGGAGAAGTGCTGTCGATGACCGATGTGGCGATCAAAGGCCGAGCGTGGTCCGCCCGGGACCGTCACGATCAGCCGGCAGCCGGGCCTAAGGTAGGCTGTGACGTTCTCTAGGAGAAGTCGCGGTTGGTCGAGGTGCTCTAGTACCTCGGAGCAGATCGCGTGACTGGCCCAGGCCTGTTGGTCCGCAGGTGGACGTATGGGACGAAGCAGATCACTCTGGCGGAACTCGACGTCAAGGTCCGATCCGGCAGCGGTCGCGACTGACCGCCGAACTCCTTCCGCGCTATATTCCAGTCCGCGGACCTGTACTAGAGGGTTCTGTCTCTTTATAGCGAAAGCCAGCTCCCCTTGGCCCGAACCGATGTCGAGCACATGTGCTGTTTCGGGGAGTGAGCCGAGGAGCTTCAAGATGAGGGTCTGACGGTAGTGATTAGCTGGGTTACCCTTAGCCGCCTCACCGAAGCTATCCCAGTGGACATCCCAATCATCAAGGTCCGCTTCGCTCGTCGGTTGCTCACTCATCCCGAGGCGTTCACAGCGCTAGCCCCGCTTGCTGTGCATCATCGCGGAACATTTTCACTGTATCTAGCGAAAATGAATCTAAGTCGCGCCCGATACTGGTTAACTTGACGAGAAGCTCAAAAGTGAGGGTAATAATATTACAGCCAAGTTCATCGGCTTGAACCACATTGAGAACCTCCCTTGGGCTCGCCCATAGCAACTCAACCCTGGGCAGAGGGCGTACCACTTCGAGTGCATGTGCCATCGCGGGGATGGGATCCCGACCTGTGTCAGCTACACGACCGGCAAATACCGAGACTATCGCCGGTGCGGTCTGGTCGAGAGCGTCGCAAACTGTCCGGACTTGCTCGACAGTCATAAGAGCGGTGACGTTGAGGGGGATCCCTTCACTGGAGAGGCGATGGATTAAGGTTGCAGAGCTCTCGCCGCGGGTGTTGGTCACAGGGATCTTGACTGAAATATTTGGTGCCCACGCGGCGATCCGTCGCGCCTGACGTTCCATCTCATCGAACTCGTCTGAGAAGACCTCGAAAGACACTGGCAAGCCATCGATCTCGGCAAGGACTGCCTTGGCGAAGTCTTCGTAGTGGATAACCCCGGACTGTCGCATGAGGGTAGGATTAGTGGTGAAGCCTTGCACTAGGGGATGGCGCGCTAGCTCCGCCATCCGCGCTATGTCTGCCCCGTCAGCGAATATTTTGACCGTGCGAGGGGCCCAGTCAGAGGCCACGGCGCTCCCCCCGCGATGGGCCAGACGATAAGATCCACTGCGCCGCTTCGTATAGATCATTGGCCACCTTGTCCGGTCCCTCCGCTTGGCGTTCGTTGTAGTGGTTCCGAATTAGAACTGTCGCGCACCCCGCTCTGTGACCAGCTTCGACATCCCGCCAGCGATCCCCAACCATGTAACTTCGCGAGAGATCAAGGTGATGGTCCGCAGCGGAGGAGAGCAAGAGCCCAGGCAGCGGCTTGCGACAGGTACAGTTGTCGGCGTCGTCGTGAGGACACATCCGGATATCATCGATCGGGAGCTGCTGGGCGATGGCGGAGTGGATGTCCTCGATGGCGGCCGCTGTCTGTAGACCGCGGGCGAGATCTGGCTGATTGGTGACGATTATGAGAAAGTAACCCGCAGCGCGGAGTAAGACGCACGCCTCCGCGACGCGAGGGAGTACTCGCAGCCGATCGACCGAGGTGGGGGCGAGGGGCTTGCCGTCTGACACCTCCGCTGCGTTCAGAACTCCGTCGCGGTCGAGAAATACTGCTGGTCGCAGTGGTATCGAAGCCCTACTCACTAGGGATCCATCCTGCCTGCCCGAACGTCGTCGGCTATGGATTCGAGTGAAGACCTCATCGCATCCCGGGCCGGAAACCGGTTGCTCCACCCAAGGGCGCGGATTTTTCTCGTGCTAAGGCGGATGACGGGGACATCACCCTTCCATCCCCGATCACCGCCGGTGAAGCTAAAGGCGATCGTGGAGGAGTCGAGTCCCAAGACTTCAGCAGCTAAGCGAGCGATTGCGATCACCGTAATATAGTCGCCGGTCGCCACATTGTATGTTGCAAGGGACGCCGCGCTTCCAGTCGTGCCAACGAAGATAGCGTCGATGACATCGTCGACGTGGACGTAGGACTTGGTCTGCATCCCATTGCCTAGGATCATAAGCTCCTTCGGCGCTGCGATAAGCCGGCGAATGAAATCGAAGCCAACCCCGTGAGTCTGGTGCGGTCCGACAATGTTGCCGAAGCGGAAGGCTTGGCCTTGAAAGCCAAACATATGGCAGTACGAGGAGATCAGCGCCTCCCCAGCGAGCTTGCTGGCGCCGTATGTGGATATTGGCAGCAGGGGTCCGTAGTCCTCGTCAACCTCGGTTTCCCCGAGGTCCCCGTACACGCCGCTTCCGGACGCGTAGATGATCCTGCCAACGCCTGCCACCCGCATTGCCTCGACCACGTTGTTCGTAAGGTAGGTACCTTCATCAAAATCAATTGCTGGCTCGGTAGCGGCGCGTGCGATGTCTGGGTTGGACGCTAGGTGGACCAAAGTGTCGAACCCGTCCAGAGCTGCGGTAAGAGCCTGTAGATCGTGGACGTCGCCACGGACGATCGTGAGACGTGGATCCCGGATGTTCCCGTCCAGGTGCCAGAGCCGACCCGACGAGAAGTTGTCGAAGACTCCGACGCGCTGGACTTCAGGCTTCTCCAGGAGGCGACGAACCAGATGGCTGCCCAGGAATCCGCCACCCCCAACTACACTGACACGCGCCCCGATCGGAGCGTTCGGATTCGCGGGTGGGTTCACCGGAGCGACTCCCACTTTGTAGGCTGGGCGGCTAGGAGGGGATGACTAACCAGCAGATGCCATAGGACGGAGCACAAGCCCTCGGTGTGGTGAGTCACATGGTTGGGGTACAAAGGAGGAACGATTACGCAGACGTCGGCGACCTGAGCCGTATAGCCACCGTCTCGACCGACAACGCCTAGGATGGTTGAGCGCCGCTCAACGGCGAGCCGCAGAGCCGCGACCAGGTTGACTGACACATTCCTATCAGCATCCCCTCCGCCGACGGAGAAGGCAAGGATGCAGTCCCGGCTCTCCAACCGTGATCCCGCTAGCCATGCGGAGAACGTCGTTTCCCATCCCTCGTCATTGGCCCGTGCAGTGAGCTCCGACACGTTGTCAACCGGTGAATACGCCTCTAGGGCGCACAGCTTTCGAAAGTCGTTTACCGCGTGCGACGCGTGGGCGGCTGATCCGCCGACGCCGAGGATAAAGAGCCGACCGCCACGGTCTCGCACGTCGGCGAGGACCTCAGCGCACCGTTCGACCGGTCCCGTGTCGAGCTTTTCCAAAATGGTGATTGATTCGGAGATGAAGCCCTCGGAGTAGGATGCCATAAGTCTTAGGGTTGCTCCTTCTGACACACAGCCAGCGTGTTTAGCCCGAGCTTGTGACGCCGGCAGCGAATCGCGTGAGGAACGAAGCCGGCACGCACCAGTAGGGGCCAGAGGTCCTTGGGGTCATAGTACGTCTTGTGATCATCCATTTCTTCGGCCGGGCTCAACCCCAGCCGGAAGGCCGAGAGCTCGAGAAAGCGCTTACCCTGCCACGTAGGGACGCTGACGATGCACGTGCCACCAGTGCGCAGGACGCGGTATAGCTCGGCCAGCATCAGCTCAGGCTCCCAGAGGTGCTCGAGCACCGAGATGCAGAGAGCAACGTCCAGGGAGGAATCGGCGACCTTCGACATGACAGCCGGGAGTTGGCCTTCGACTACGGTAACCTTGGGTTCCCTCTGCAGATCGTCGGAGATCGAGAGGTCGACAACCACCGCGTGTTTCAGTTGAGGTAGGAGGCTGCGAGTGATACGGGCCTCAAAGCCGGCCCCAAAATCGCCGAGGGTGCTTCCCTTGACGCTACCAGTGGCTGCGCGAATACTCCGTCCGGAGAGCCAAACCCCAAGACGATCGACGGGGGTAAGAGACCACTCCTGGCCATATGAAGAGGCCCGAACCGGATCAAGTCGGTTCATGAGTCGGGCCGTAGCGTACGCTGGTGGCGTGCAGCACGAGGGTGAAGCAGAAAAGTGAGAACCCCAGAATCATGAAGAGCACTCCAGTGACCGCGAGATGATCAACCAACCCCGAGGGGCTACCAAGGGATAGGCCAGATCTGAAGTAGTGAACTGCCAAGGAGAGTGCAAGCGCGAGGCCGGCGAGAAACAGGACCGCGCTGGCCAGGACGGTCCTCGTATACGGGAAGAACCCGAGCCAGCGTCGACGCGCCTCGCCGCTATAATCACAGAGAACCTGCGCTAAGCAACCAAAAAAGAAGCTTTGCGTACCCAAGACCGACAGGGTCAAACCGAGCAGCATCCAATACAGACTAAATGTTACCGTCCCGATGCGAATGGTGCCAAAGCTGAGTGGCAGGGTGAAGACAAGGCCCAGCAGGAGTAGGACGATGCCAGGCCGGAGGGCGAAAAAGTCCGCGCCGTAGACGAACATCTCCCGCAGGTTAATCCATGCGGCCTGGAATGGAGAGAACCAGCCTGACCGCTTGTGGTGGCTGAGACGGCCTTCACGGTCCTTGTAGAAGGTAACCGGAACTTCTACTGTTCGAAGGTTCATCCGAACTGATTTGAGCACCATCTCGGAGGCGTACTCCCACGATTGTGAGGAAAGTTGCATTCGTACTAGTGCGTCTCGCGTCAACGCCCGCATCCCGCAATGGATATCGGTAAAGTGACTGCCATAGACGCGATTGAGGATCCAGGTCGTGACTGGAGTTCCAAGGTAGCGATGGAGTTTTGGCATCGCACCACTCTCAATTGATCCTAGCCACCGAGATCCCATGGCGAATTGGTAGCCCTCGCGCAGCCGCTGGACGAAGCCGCTGATGTCGCGAAAGTCGTAGGTGCAGTCAGCATCACCCATGAGCACGTACTTGCCCCGTATGTGGGGCAAGGCATCGATGTAGGCCCGGCCGAGGCCGCGGCGTGGCGCCTTTAAGACGCGCGCTCCCGCGGCGAGGGCAAGCTCGGCAGTGTTGTCGCTGGAGCTGTCGACGATCAACACTTCGCCACGACTGTCGGCTAGTGTCAGCCCTTGCTTGCACCAGGTGACTAGGTCGACGATCGTGAGCTCCTCATTGACGGCGGGGATCACGATTGACACCTCGGGATTAGATTCATCGACGGCGGGTTGGAGAAGGGTCACCTCCTGGCCAGATCCACTTGAGAGGATGTTAACCGCCACGTGGGTGCACCACCTCCTATCCAGGCAATCGGCTTCTTCGAGTCGCCCTAACGAGAGGACTCCTGAGACTCAGAGCACTTGTGACCNNCGCACTTGGCACTCCGTGGCGTTGCCGTCGCATCCCGGGGTCTGAATGCCCTCGAGCCGACGCGATCAACAACCCACGGTGCCCGAGAGCTCCCTGCAACCAAGCGTAAGTCGCCGTATTGGGTTGGAAGCAGTCAGGCAAGGAGGGCGCCCTCGAGGCGTGGCCAGGAATCCGACGGCGAACATAGCAAGTCGGCCCAACGCGGGCGGGCCGGCCGCGAGCATGACCCAGTATTATCACAGTGGCTTCTTTCACGGCCGAACGGAGCCTGCGGTCCACCGATGCTACGGATTCCAGAGTCGGATCCACGCCGACCTTCTCGCAGCGCTGGTGTCCCTTCACGGTACCCGCCGACCGTTCAGGCGCGGATGCCGCGCGCGGATTCTGTCGCTCTCCAGGCGTGTGTAATGGCGGGCGTAGTCCAGTGGCTGTCAGGATCGGGACGTGTCTGGATGCATGGCCAGGTCTCTCTTGGTCAGGCTCAGGGTGCTTCCCCAGTTCCTGGCTGGGGCGCGGATCTACGAGCCGCCGTCAGTGGTCGGACCCTGGTGCCTCTGCTTGGCGGAGGCCAAACACTTGCCTAACGAGACGTCGGCGGGGGCTAACGACCGCGAAACCTGGGGGCTCGGCGCTCGGAGAAAGCTTGCATTCCCTCACGGAAGTCCTCCGTTAGTGTGCTGGCCTGCTGCAGCCCTGCTTCAAGCTCAAGCTGAACCTGAAGCGAAGACTCAAGCGAAAGATTGAGGGCTTGCTTAGTCCGTCCGAATGCAGCCGTAGGGCCGCTCGCGAGACCCTGGGCGAATTCGAGGAACTGTGACTCAAATCTATCGGGTGGGTAGACGCGGGCTACCATCCCGAGGTGGTGTGCTTCGTCCGCCGAGAGCCGGTCTCCTGTCAGAGCAAAGCGGAGCGCCTGGGGCAGCCCGAGGACCCGAGGGAGGAAGTATGTGGCACCAGCGTCGGGCACCAGTCCAAGTTTGGAGAATCCACAGCTAAACCATGCCGTTTGTGAGGCTACCCGAAGGTCGGCAGCGAGGGCGAGTGAGAGCCCTGCTCCGGTCGCGATGCCATTGACAGCCGCGACGACCGGGATCATCAGGGCGCGCAGGCCGGTGATGATAGGTACGTATCGATCGCGTAGGAGTCCCGCAATGTCTGCCGGCAGTTCCTCCTCGGAGCCGGATTCGGGGAGAGCTTGCCCAGAACAAAAGCTACGGCCAGCCCCAGTGACGACCAGGCAGCGACAGGCGCCGTCTTCGGCCACTGCCTGGAGCGCCGCTTGGAAGCCTTCGGCCATCGTCTGGTCAATCGAGTTCAGGCTCGCGGGCCGGTTGAGGGTGAGGATTGTGACGGCGCCGAGAGATCTGGACAATACGGGACCACCCGCGAC
>PLDE01000218.1 GCA_003135035.1 Candidatus Dormiibacterota bacterium
CGGCCGGTGACGTGGCCGCCCTGCGAGCCGCCCAACTGGGCGCCGATGTGGTCCTGATTGAGCGCCGGGAGCTGGGCGGGACCTGCCTCAACCGGGGCTGCGTTCCCAGCAAGGCCCTGCTGGCGATCGCGGCGCTGGCCCGCAAGATCCAGCACGCCGACGACTTTGGCCTCCAGGTCGGCCAGCTCAAGTTCGATTTCGCCAAGATGCAGTCCCGCAAGGACGAGATCGTGCTGCGCATGCGCCGCGGGGTGGAGGCCGCCTGCCAACGCCACAAGGTTAAGGTGGTGTCCGAGCAGGGCCGCCTCGAGGGAGACCAGGTGGTTGCGGGCGGGGAGAGCTTTGGCTACGACCACCTGATCATCTGCGTCGGCACCGAGCCCGCGGGCCTTCCCGGGATCGAGATGGCCCAGGAGCGGGTGATCACCTCGGATGGGGTCTGGACCCTGAGGCAGATCCCTTCCCGGCTNNTTCGCACCGCTGGGCACCGAGGTGACGGTGGTCGAGCTCCTGCCCCAGCTTCTCACCGGTGTGGACCGCCGCACCGCGCAGCAGTTCCAGCGCCTGCTCGAGGCGGATGGCGTGAAGGTGCATCTAGAAGCCAGGGTCGAGTCCCTCGAGTACGGCCGCAAGAGCGTTCGGGCCACCATTTTCGGCGGAGCCAACGTCGAGACCGACCTGGTCCTGGTGGCGGTGGGGCGGGCGGCGCAGACCAAGGACATCGGTCTGGAGCAGGCCGGGGTGCAGCTCAACGAGCGAGGCCAAGTCCAGGTCAACGAGATGCTCCAGACCGCCAATCCCAAGATCTGGGGCGCCGGCGACTGCATCGGAGGTGTCCAGCTGGCCCACCTGGCATCCGCCGAGGCGGCCCGGGCGGTCGAGAATGCCCTGAGCGCCGGCCCCCAGCGGGCTCTCGACCGGACCGTGGTGCCCAACTGCATCTTCACCTATCCCGAGATCGCCACCGTGGGACTGGTGGCGGATGCGGCCAAGGCGGACGGCCGGGAGATCCGGATCGGCCAGGCCAGGTTCGTAGGTGAGGCCAAGGCGCTGGCCGAGGGGGAGTCCGAGGGCTACGTGCAGCTGGTGGCGGATGCCCAAACCGACCTCCTCCTGGGCGCCACGATCATGGGCCCCCACGCGGTGGAATTGATCCATGAGGTGGGGGTCGCCATAACCGATGGCTTCACCATGGCTGAGCTGGGCGAGGTGATCCACGCCCACCCGACGGTGAGCGAGGTGGTCATGGACGCAGCCCAGCAGGGTTGTGGCGTCGCCCCCTATCTCAGCTGAGGCAGCTCTTTAGCGGTGCCGTAGAACTCCAAGGATCTCGTCCCAAGTCGCCTATGACCAGTCTCAGGCTGGCTGAAGAGCCCTCGCAAATCTCTCTCGAAGCGCTATCATATTTGATAGCATGATAGATCCCAGTTCCCAGGTGCGACTGATGCGGGCTCGAGCCGGGATCTCGCAGCGCGAGCTAGCCAGACGCGCGGGAACGTCTTCCGCAACCGTGAGCCGCTACGAATCGGGAGACCTGGCTCCCAACACAACCACCCTGAACCGGTTGGCCAGGGCCTGTCTTCCGGCGCACCGGCGGTGGCCGTCTCTGACCGCTCTGGCGCCAGCGATTGCCAGAGCCAGAGGGCTGCAGGGCAGCACGCCAGCCTGGCGGCTGGTAGGCGAGGTTCTGGATGACGAAGCTGAGGGAACTGCCGCTGACACCATGCTGGTGATCGCAGACCCCCCGGCATATACGGGAGACAGCACGGCCGACGCGGTGGTGGCTGGACTAGCTGAGTACCTCAGTCTGCGGCGAGGCATTCCGGCGCCGGGGTGGGCTTCGGATAAGGCGCGAGTTGCGCGGCCCTGGTGGTTTGTAGCCGAGGCGCCGGCTTGGATTCCGACGAGTCTCCGAGAGAGCCCTCGTTCCTTTGCCACCAGAGGTGTCTTTGTCACCTCCGCCGGACTGGAGCGCCGGTGACGGGGCGGCGCGGTGCTCTTCTAGGTCGAGAAGAGTTCGCCCGAGCTTTGACTGCAGTGGGCGCCAAACTCGGGGCCAAGGGCATCGTCGGAGACGTTTACCTGGTCGGGAGAGCGGCCATGGTGCTCGCCTACCAAGCCAGAGTGATGACCCGTGAAATCGACGCGGTATTTGCACCGAGCGACGCGATCTATCGGGCCGCCAAGGAGGTTCAAGAAGATCTGGGCTTACCGATCGGGTGGCTCAATGATGCGGCCAAGGCATATGTCCCGGGGCTAGACCGCAAGGCCATTCCCGTGATGACAGTGCCCGGTCTACGAGTCAGTGCGGCATCTCCAGAATTCATGTTGGGGATGAAACTCCTGGCCGCCCGCTCCGAGCAGGAACGTGAAGACATTGCCTATTTGGCCAATCTCCTCAATCTAGCTACGAGCACCGAAATTCTCGAGCTGGTCGAGCGCCTGTATCCGCCCAACTTGATTCCGGCGCGCACTGAATTTCTGGTCCGAGAGATGTTTCCGGCCCAGTTGGAGATGCCCAGGGCGCCCCAAGCGCTGGAGAGTGACAGCACCGTCCATCCGCCGCGCCGATCAGTCGACCGCGGTGACGCCAGCATCACCTAGGGCCGGCTCGGTCCTGGCAGCCCGGGCAGAGGCTGTTTCGGCTACTCCACCGCCAAGCAGGTGATGGTCCGAACCACCCCGCTAACGCCCTGCAACTGGTCCCCGATCAGAGTGCCGATCCCCTTTACGTCGGGGGCCTCGACTTGGGCGATCGCGTCGTACTCGCCGGTGATGGCGTCCACCTGACTGACCCCTTTCTCCTCGCG
>PLDE01000111.1 GCA_003135035.1 Candidatus Dormiibacterota bacterium
GAGACGTCGCAAGACTCTCTCCGCGAGCTCTTCTGGGTTGGCGCTCCCGGCATCGCCGGGCAAGAGCGCGAGCACGGGATCGGCGAGGACCCCGCGGGCGAAGTCGGTGGCGTAGGTGGCGACCAGCTCGACCACTTCCTCACGAAGGCGACGCACCGCCCGGCTCTGCTGGGCCCCGCTGGCGATCAGGTGGGCGTGATGCTGATCCAGGGCCGCCGCCAGATCGGCAACCCCCTCGGCACCATTGGCCGCCACCGTGGCAATCACCGGCACCTGCCAGACACCCTCCTCGCGATGGCTTCTGACCAGGTCGCGGAGTTCCCGCACCACCCGATCGGTACCCGCCAAGTCGGCCTTGTTGACGGTGAAGAGGTCAGCGATCTCGGTGATCCCGGCCTNNCCGACGGTCTCCACCAGCACCATCTCCCAGCCCAGGGCACTGAGCAGACGCACCGTGCCCCGGGTCGCCAGGGAGACTCCGCCCAGATGTCCCCGGGCGCCCATGCTGCGGATGAAGACGCCGCGGTCGGTGGCGTGCCGTTGCATGCGAACCCGGTCACCGAGGATGGCCCCGCCGGTGAAGGGACTGTTGGGGTCGACGGCTAGGATGGCCACCCGGCGGCCCTGGACCCGCCAGAGCGCAGTCAAGCCGTCCGCGATGGTGCNNAACCGGCTCCCCGCCAGCTTCCCGTTTGAGCAGGATCTCCTGAATCAGGTCCCCCGTGCCTGGCTGGCGAGTCTCGACCGCCGAAATGGCCTGCGCGAGCGCCCTGGTGTCGCCTGCGAGCAGAGACGCAACGTTCACGGCGACCCATAGTAGGTATTAGCAGGCATCCCCGGCGCCAGGGATGCCTCGCAGTACACATACACAGCCCTGCAACGCCGCCCTCGAAGAGCTGCCGACCGAGGCCCGGCTATCCCTCACCCGGGCTGCCACGCCTGCATAGGATTGCCCACCAAACATGCCGTTTTCTAGAATGTTGGGCTCGACCCAATCGGTCATCCCGACCGCTCTTGGTCGTCCCCGAATGCCGGGCTGGCTACGGTAAATGCGCATCACTCGGCACCGCCGGAACGCTCTGGAGCACAGTCCCGCGAAGATGCCCATGCAAGAACGTCCTCGCCGCTCATGGATCCGGTGCCAGCGCAGAAGGCGCAAGTCCGAGGCACCGGCTAACCTTGGCCGAGGTCCCAGTCCCGACCCGGAAGGGAGTCTACGAGGCACTGGCGAAGGTAGCCAAGGGCGCCGAGTAGACCTCGGCTCAGCCAGGGGATGGCGGGAGGATCAAGCTCGCTTAGGTCGCCTTGGTCCAAGCGGTAGATCCTCTTGGCGGTCAGCACCGCTAGACGTTTCATCCGGGTCATTGGGAACATCAGCAAACAGGCTGAGGTAATCGTCGTCTGCGAACCTCCGATTCCTGCGGTTTCCCGTGGACTCCTGCAAGATCCCAAGCTCCACCAGCCGAAGGACGATTCGGTTGACGCCTGCATAGGTCAACTTTAATTCGCGTTGCAGGTAGGGAATGGTCACTATGGGGTATCGCCATAGCAGCTCATGAACGCGTACGACGTTGCCACTTACCTTCCGCGTTTGCAGCAGTTCCCTATGTTTCTGCTGGAGATCAAGGATCGCACGAACCGTTCGCCACGATTCAGTCGACGTCTCGGCAACCCCGCGAAGAAAGAAGTCAAGCCACTCTTCCCAATGTCCAGGCAAACGGACGGCCTGAAGTCGATCGTAGTACTCCGCGCGGTTGCTCTTGAGAAAGTAGCTCAGGTAAAGCAGCGGACGATGAAGTACGCGCTCCTGGAAGAGCATGAACGTGATGAGCAGCCGACCTATCCGACCGTTGCCGTCGAGGAAGGGGTGGATCGTCTCAAATTGGGCATGAGCGAGTCCCGCTCTGATCAACGGCGGGCACGTCTCGTCGTGCATGAAGTTCTCGAGGTTGGTCAGATGCTCCATTAGCTTCTGCGGCGGGGGAGGCACAAAGGTTGCCTGCGCGAGGGTACAACCGGCAGCGGGGCCAATCCAGTTCTGGGTGCGTCGGAACTGGCCAGGCTCCCGATTCTGACCCCTGACCCCCGATAACAACACGCGATGTATCTCGCATATTAGGTTCAGCGAGAGGGGCAGATCCGCCAAGCGAGACAGGCCGTGGTTCATGGCGCTGACATGGTTGATCACCTCAGCAGCCTCGACCGGGTATTCGGATTGTCCCTCCACCTGGAAGACCAGGAGATCGGCAAGCGAGGCCCGGGTGCCCTCGATTTGGGAGCTGAGAACCGCCTCCCGGTTCACGTACATCCCTATAAACAGATCGGGGTTCGGAATAAGCTGAGCTGCGGCGTCGAGCCGCCCCAGGGCGAGCGTTGCGTCGCTGAGAAGGCGCGAGCGCTCTAGCGTTAGCTCGATCGGGGGATTACCTGGTGGAAGCGACTGTGGGATGAAGGCGCGGTAGCCGCTCGGCTGTCGAACGTAGATCCCAGCCCTACCTCTGGGACAACCACCGATACTCAACAAGGCTCTCTCAGGGTCGAACCGCTGTTCCGACCCGAGATCGGTTGCTAGCGGCGTCGGCTCAGACCCGCCCAGCCGGTCGGGACAGAGGAGTGAACATGCCACCCTCCTCCAGGTGTCCGTTGAACCTGAGGAATCTGGCCATGGCATCCAGTTGGGCTTCCAGCGTTTCTCGGCCCTTGTTGGTGAGCTGGTAGGGACGGCGCCGGCCGTCGGCGGGAAGTCCGGCCACCAGTCCGTGCGCCTCCAACCGAGAGAGCGCTCCGTAGAGGGTTCCCGGGCCCAGGGTGATCCCCGCCTGCTTGCGCACCTCCTGGACAATCGCGTAGCCATGGCGGGGTCCGTCGACCAGGGTGGACAGAACCAGCAGCCCGGGATCTCGCCAACTCGGTCTTCCAGGTTGCTTCACAGGCTTCTCCGAACTGGAGGCGGGCCAGACTCTCCGAAATACGTGGCCCGTTACATCGTAGTCGAATGCATCTTTCCGTGATGCATTCGATCGTGACCCAGATAATGCTCACCACGGGGCCCTCTTCCGGCGACCACACGCGGCGACTAGCTGTCGAAGCTCACTTCAAAGGATACGGACAGGCGGGGACCGCAGACGGAAGGTTACGGAGTTGTAAACCGCAAACACCTGTACGTCGCTAGCTCTGGCGAAGAGCCGCCTCTCCTTCTCTGTGGAGGTACCGCTAAGCTCTCCACCGTGAAGGGCAGACGGTGCAGCCAATGCGAGGGTTCAGGTAGGCCGTCCGGGTTTGCCCATTGGCCGGCACCGTGCGCCCACTGTCACGGCCGGGGCGTCTGCCCCGGCGGCGACGACGATTGCCAGGAGCCCTATCCGCGCTGGTGGGACATGTTCAAGAAGATCTTTACTCCCGGCCGAGGCTACCGAGCCTGACCAAGAGCTTCCCACCGCCGCGGCGGTAACGTTCGCCGTCACTACCGGGGCCGGGGCTTCATCTTGAACTTAGGCGAGCAACCTCTTAGCGATGACCACTCGTTGGATCTGGTTGGTCCCCTCGTAGATCTGGGTGATCTTGGCGTCGCGCATCATCCGCTCCACGGGGAACTCGTTGATGTAGCCGTATCCACCCAGAACCTGGACTGCGTCGGTGGTTATCCGCATGGCAGCATCCGAGGCGGCCAGCTTGGCCATGGCCGCCAGGCTGGTCATTTGGGGATCCTGGGCATCCACCGCCCGACACGCTTGGTGGGTCAGTGCTCTGGCCGCTTCGAGCTGGGTCGCCATGTCGGCAAGCATGAACTGGAGTCCTTGGAACTCAGCGATCGGCCGGCCGAATTGGCGGCGCTCTCGGGCGTACTTGACCGCGTAGTCCAGGGCCCCGGCGGCGATGCCCAGGGCCTGGGCCGCGATCTGGGGGCGGGACCGGTCCAGTACCCCCATAGCGATCTTGAAGCCATCTCCCTCTGGGCCCAGTCGCCGGGCGGCGGCGACGCGGCAGCCGGAGAAGACCAGTTCGCCCGTGTCGCTGCCCCTGATCCCGAGCTTGCCCTGGATGTGATTCCTCTCCAGGCCCTTCGTCTCCCCGTCCACCAGGAAGGCTGAGATTCCCCGGGTGCCCTGGTCGGGAGCGGTCACTGCGAAGACCACGATCAAATCGGCGACGGTGCCGTTGGTGATCCAGGTCTTGGCTCCATCGAGGACGTACTCGTCGCCCTCGCGGCGAGCTCGGGTGGTCATCGACCCCGGGTCACTGCCGGCATCCGGCTCGCTCAGGGCATAGGCGGCCACCTTCCGGCCGCTGGCCAGCTCGGGCAAGAACTCCCGTTTCTGCTCCTCGCTACCGCCCAGGAGCAGGGGATAGCCGCCCAATCCCTGGACCGCCAGCAGGAGCGCCGAGGTGGCACAAACTTTGGCAATCTCCTCCACGGCGGTCGCCAGGGTCAGCGCAGAACCGGAGACGCCGCCGTACTCGGGGTCGAAGGCGATGGCGAAGACGTCCTGCTGGCGGAAGAGCTCGACAACGTCCCAGGGAAACTCAGCGGTCCGGTCGATCTCGGCGGCCCGCGGTGCGATCTTTGCCTGGGCCAACTCCCTGACCGAGGCCTGAATCGCCTGGAGGTCCTCTCGAACTTCAGTCACCATCGAGCATCCTCCCGAATTTCGCCGCAATCTGGGACGAGCCGCGCCTCTCGATTGTAGACAAGAGCAGCGCCGTCCTCTCGGTCAGGCTACCTCGACCAGAGTCGCCTCACCCTGGGCCGTCCCCGAGCATATGGTGGCCGCTCCGGGGCCGCCACCGCGACGTCTCAGCTCGAGGACGCAGGAAGCCAGGATGCGTGCTCCCGAGGCACCGACCGGGTGCCCGACCGCGATCGCGCCGCCATTGGGGTTGACCTGGCTGGGATTGAGCTCCAGCATCCGCGAGCTGGTGATGACCACCGACGCGAAGGCCTCGTTGATCTCGACCACCTTGAGGTCCGGTGCGCCGAGGCCGCCCCCGGTCTTATCCAGGGCCCGGGTCAGGGCCAGGGCAGGCACGGTTGCCAGATAGGGATGGTCGGCCGCCGACTCCCCGTAGCCGAGCCATTGGGCCAGAGGCTCGATCCCGAGAGCCCGGGCGCGAGCTCGGCTCATGATCACGATCGCCGCCGCCCCGTCGTTGATCCCCGGGGCGTTGCCAGCGGTGACGCTGCCATCGGGGCCGCCAAAGACGGGCCGCAGGGCGGCGAGCTTCTCCAGAGAGGTGTCGGGTCGCGGTTGCTCATCTCGATCCACCAGCACGGGCCCCGCCTTGCTGGCAACCTCGATCGGCGTCAGCTCCTCCGCCAGCAGACCCTTGGCCCGCGCCGCCTCGTAGCGCTGCTGGGAGAGCAGGGCGTACTCGTCCTGCTCCGCGCGGCTGACGCCCAGCTCAGCGGCGACGTGGGTGCCGTGGTCTCCCATCGGCACGTTATCGATCGGACAGGTGAGCCCATCCCAGAGCATGGAGTCGTAGAGGGTCATGTTCCCCATCGCCACCCCGCGGCGCACTCCGGGAAGGAGCATGGGGGCCTGGGACATGGACTCCATGCCCCCGGCCACCACCACCTCCGCCTCTCCGGCGGCAATCAGCAGTCCGGCGAGGTTGACCGCCTTCAGCGAGGAGGCGCAGACCTTGTTGACGGTCAGCGAGGAGACGGAGGCGGGAATGCCCGCTTTGAGGGCCGCCTGGCGGGCGGGAATCTGACCCTGTCCAGCCGTGATGACGGTGCCCATGATGCACTGGTCGACTTCCTCGGGAGCCACTCCGGCCCGCTCCAGAGCGACCCGGATCGCGTGGGCTCCCAGGTCGACTGCTGAAATCGAGCTGAGCGAGCCGCCCAACTTGCCAAAGGGGGTTCGGGCCACCGCCACGATCACTGCGTCGCGATCACTCACCAACTCATCGTATACCCGCTCGCGGCGGTGCTCCCTCGATCAGCTCGGAGTCTGATCGAGCAACTTGGAGACTGACCCTCCCAACCCGAGCAGGTGAGAGGCGATGATCAGGCGCTGCACCTCCGACGTCCCCTCTCCGATCTCGTTGATCTTGACGTCCCGGTAGTAGCGGGCCACCGGGAGGTCCTCCATGAAGCCCGCTCCGCCGTGGATCTGGATCGCCTGATTGGCGCACCAGGTGGCGGTCTCCGAGGCGTGCAGCTTGGCCATGGCGGCGAACTTGCCGGCGGGCCGGTTCTGGTCGATCAAAGCGCCCGCCCGCCAGACCATGAGCCGGCTCAACTCGATCTGAGTCTCCATGTCGGCGAGCTTGAGTTGGGTCGCCTGAAAGTGGCTGATGGGCCGGCCGAACTGGCGGCGCTCCTGGGCGTAGCCGAGCGAGGCGTCCAGACAGGCCTGAGCCAGACCCACCGCCAAGGCGGCGATCGCCACTCGACCCGCCTCCAGCGCCTTGAAAAACTGGCCCAGACCACCGCCTTCCTTGCCGAGCAGGTTGGCCTCGGGGACTCGGCAGCCGGCGAAGGTGAGCTCGCGGGTGTCGCTGGCGTGCCAGCCCAGCTTGTGGTAGGCGGCCCCCACCTCGTACCCCGGGGTACCTCGCTCCACCAAGATGGCGCTGATCCGCTTCCGGCCGTCCTTCTCGGCGGTGATCGCGGTCAGGGTGACCCCGGCGCTGATGTCGGTACCGGAGTTGGTGATGAAGCACTTGGACCCGTCGATCACCCACTCCTTGCCATCGCGCCGGGCCCTGGTCTTGGTCCCGCCCGCGTCGGAACCGGCCTCCGGCTCAGTCAGGCCGAAGGCCCAGAGCTTGCGCCCGGCGCAGAGCTCGGGAAGATAGTGCTGCTGCTGCTCTGCTGTGCCGAAGAAGAAGATGGGAGCGATCCCCAGGGATACCGCCGCCTCCAGGGTGATCGCCAAAGAGGCGTCGGCGCGGGCGATCTCCTCCAGCGCCAGCAGGTAGCTGACAAAGTCGGCGCCGGCGCCCCCCACCGACTCGGGGTAAGGAAGTCCGAAGACACCCAGCTCCGCCATCTGGGCGACCACCGGATAGGGGAACTCCTGGCGCCGATCCCACTCCGCCGCCTGGGGAGCGACGACCTGGATGGCGAAGTCGCGGCAGGTTCCGCGGATGGCCGCCTGCTCGGGACTCAGCTCAAAGCTCAGTCCCATTGGCTGCTAGGAGCTCCGAGCGGCACCCAGCCGCTCGCGGGTCAGCTCAACGATCTGCTCGATGGTGTCGGCGACCTTAACTCCCGCCTTCTCCAGCGCCGCCACCTTGGAGGCGGGGCTGCCGGTGGTTCCACTGATGATCGCCCCGGCGTGGCCCATGCGCTTTCCTGGAGGAGCGCTCCGTCCACTGATGAAGCCGACGACCGGCTTGGGATAGCCGCGGCCGATCAGCTCCGCCGCCCTCTCCTCGTCGGAGCCGCCGATCTCTCCGGCCAGGACCACCAGGGTGGTCTCCTCGTCGGCGGCGAAGAGTTCTACGACGTCCGAGAAGCTGAGCCCCAGGACGGGGTCACCGCCGATGCCAACCGAGGTCGATTGGCCGTAGCCGGCCCGGGCCAACGCCTGGATGATCTCGTAGGTCAGGGTGCCGGAGCGTGACACCACCCCCACCTCTCCCGGGTTGGCGATGTGGTTGGGAATGATCCCCACCTTGGCCCGCTCCCCGGGGGACATCAATCCCGGGCAGTTGGGCCCGATCAGCCGGGTGCCCCGCGCGCTGATGAAGGCACGCGCTCGGACCATGTCGTTGACCGGGATCAGCTCGGTGATGGCGACGACCAGGGAGATCCCCGCGGCCGACGACTCCATGATGGCGTCGGCGGCAAAGGGCGGCGGTACGAACACCCCGGCGGTGTCGGCGCCGGTCGCCTCGACAGCCTCGCGGACGGTGTCGAAGACAGGCACTCCCAGGTGCTTGGTACCACCCTTGCCGGGCGAGACACCGGCCACCACCTGAGTGCCGAAGTCGAGCATCTGCTGAGTGTGGAAGGAGCCCTCACTGCCAGTCATCCCCTGGACCAAGACCTTGGAGGCGCGATTGAGGAGGATGCTCATCTCAGCTGCTGCCGGTGCTGCCGATCAGCTCGACGATCTTGCGCGCCGCCTCGGGAGCCGACACCGCCGGGGTGATACCCGCCGCCTCGAGGAGCTGGCGTCCCTCCTCCTCGCGAGTACCGGTCATGCGGACCACCAGAGGCAGCTGCATACCCAGCTCGTCCCGAGCGCTGATCAAACCTCGGGCGACCTCGTCGCCGCGGGTGATCCCTCCGAAGATGTTGACGAAGACCCCCTGCACCGCCGGGTCGAGCAAGAGCATCTCCAGCGCCTGCTTGACCACCTCCGCCTTGGCGCCCCCGCCGATGTCGAGGAAGTTGGCGGCGCTGCCGCCGTGCTGCTTGACCAGGTCCAGGGTGTTCATCACCAGGCCGGCTCCGTTGCCGATGATGCCCACGCTCCCCCCCAGGTGAACGTAGGTGAGCCCCCGGCGCCGCGCCTCGACCTCGAGCGGATCGTCCCCACTGGTGGCGGCGGAGGCGTCCGGGCCGAGCTCGCGAACCAGGTCGCGGTGGCGGAATTCGGCGTTCTGGTCAATCTCGATCTTGGCATCGCCGGCGATCACCTGCCCACTGGCGGTGACCACCAGGGGGTTGATCTCGCAGAGGCTGGCGTCGAGCTCCTGGGAGAGACGGAAGAGGCTCTGCACCACGGGCACCAGCTCGGCCAGGTAACGCGCCTTGGGCAGGGTCTCGTCCCCACCGACCGCCTCCAGCGCCTGCAGCGTCAGCTCACGGATCTCGAACGCCTGAGGACCGGCAAAGGGGTCCGGCCAGAGCTTGGCGATCTTCTCTGGAGAATGCTCCGCCACCTCCTCGATCTCCATGCCGCCGGCGAAGGAGAGGATGACCACCATGGAGCGGCGGTCCCGGTCCACGGTGACGCCCAGGTAGATCTCCTTGGCGATCTCCAGCGCCTCCTCGCAGAGCACGGAGGGCACGCTGTAGCCATGGATCTCCATGCTCAGGATCGCTGCCGCAGCGGCATGTGCCTCGGCCGGAGTCTTGGCCAGCTTGACCCCTCCGGCCTTGCCTCTGCCCCCGATCGGAACCTGGGCCTTAATTACCACCGGGCCCATCTCCTGGGCAGCCTTCTCGGCTTCCTGAGGAGAGCGGGCGACCAGCCCGGTCGGGCACTCGATCCCGACTCGGCGCAGTCGCTCCTTGGCCTGATGCTCGAGCAGCTTCACCGGCGCCTCCCTTGGGCCGGTGCACCCGGCCACCGCCTCGTCGTCCTCAGTTTAGGTGACCGCCAGCGAGTTCCCGTCGCGGCGGTCAAAGCCGGGGACGTCAGAGAGGGATGTTGCCGTGCCGGCGATGAGGGGCCACCACCTGCTTGGTCCTCGCCATGCGTAGAGCCGCCACCAGAGAGCTCCGAGTGTGGCGCGGTTCGATGACGTCATCGATGTAACCGCGTTCGGCCGCCTGATAGGGATTGGCGAACTGGTCACGATAGGAGGCGATCAGAGCATCGCGGTCGACCTTGGCCTGCCCCGGTCGCTGCCGGCCGAGAAACTGGACGGCACCCTCCGCGCCCATCACCGCAATCTCCGCCGAGGGCCAGGCCACGTTGTAGTCAGCCCCAATGTTTTTGCTGCACATCACGTCGTAGGCACCGCCATACGCCTTGCGGGTGATGACGGTCAGCTTGGGCACCGTCGCCTCGGCGAAGGCGTAGAGCAGTTTGGCGCCGTGGCGGATGATGCCGCCGTACTCCTGCTCGGTCCCGGGAAGGAAGCCGGGAACGTCGACAAAGGTAACCAGAGGAATGTTAAAGGCATCACAAAAGCGCACAAATCGTGCTCCTTTGACCGATGCGTTGATGTCCAGGGCGCCGGCTAGGTGGCGTGGTTGGTTGGCCACCACGCCCACGCTCTCGCCATCGAGATGAGCGAAACCAACGACCAGGTTGGGGGCGTAGAGAGGTTGCACTTCGAGGAAGTGTCCGTCATCAAAAACCCGGGTAATCACATCGCGCATGTCGTAGGGGATGTTCTGGCTTTCCGGAATGATCTCCTGCAGCTCGACGTCGGCGCGATCGCGGGGATCATCACTCTCTCGCAGCGGCGGCGCTTCCCAACTGTTCTGGGGGAGGAAGGCGAGCAGTTCGCGGACCTGGCGGAAGACTTCATCTTCGTTCTTGGCCTCAAAGTGGGCGACGCCACTGCGCTGGGAGTGGATGTCCGCCCCACCCAGCTGCTCTTGGTCGACCGTTTCCCCGGTCGTCACCCGAACCACCTCCGGTCCGGTTATGAACATGTAGCCCACCTTGCGCACCATGAAGGTGAAGTCGGTGATGGCGGGAGAGTAGACGGCCCCGCCGGTGCAGGGTCCGGCGATGATCGAGAGCTGGGGTACCACCCCGCTGGCGCGAACGTTGCGATAGAAGATGTCGGCATAACCGGCCAGCGAGACAACGCCCTCTTGGATGCGGGCGCCGGCGCTGTCGTTGATGCCGATCACCGGCGTCCCGGTGCGCTCGGCCAAATCCATCACCTTGCAGACCTTCTCGGCGAAGGCCTCGCCCAAGGACCCGCCCATGAAGGACGCGTCGTGGGAGAAGATGAAGACCTGGCGACCTCCAATCAGGCCGAAACCGGTCACTACGCCATCGCCCAGGGCTCGGCGCTCGGCCATGTCGAACTGGGTCGAGCGGTGGGTTACGAAGGCGTCCAGCTCGACGAAGCTGCCCGCATCGAGGAGGCGCCGGATCCTCTCTCGGGCGGTGAGCTTGCCCTTGCTCCGCTGCACTCGCTCCGGCTCGCCATCGCGATGCACGGCATCGTGGCGGCGCTTGCGAAGCTGGTTGATCAAACGCTCATTGGCGCTGGGAGTAGCCGTCGAACGGCGGCCCGCTTTGTTAGGCCGGGGCGCCGGGCTGGGCGACCCCTCCCCCGCCGCCGACTCAGGTTTGACCATCTCGACATCTTCGCCCATCTGGCGGCGGGCCAGCGTCCCAGCGCCGCGCCGGGGAGGCGCGCCAGATGCCCCTAAACACCGTGGCTGCCCGCGGCCTGGGTGGACAGCTGGCGCCCCCCTCCCTCGGCCATCCACCCCGGAACGGCTGGCACTGGTCGGAGTGGGCAGCTGAGGGAACCGGTACCGCGATCCTGGTGCTGGGCGGACTGAGCGCCGTCTGCCTCGACTTCGGCAAGGGGTCGCCCATGCCCGGGCTGCTCCCCTCCGCCTCGCTCCGACTGCTCCTGACCGGCCTGCTCTTCGCCGGCACGGGGAGCGTGGTGGCGATATCACCGCTCGGACGCCTCAGCGGCGCTCACCTCAATCCGGCCGTGACGCTGGCCTTTTGGTCGAGCGGACACGTCTCCCGCTCCGATGTGCTCGGCTACCTCAGCTCCCAGATACTCGGCGCCCTGGTCGGCGTGGCCCTGCTC
>PLDE01000172.1 GCA_003135035.1 Candidatus Dormiibacterota bacterium
GCGCAACCAGGACGCGGACCTGCTCCGCCGTTTCCGCATCAGCATGGAATGGGCTGGATCCATGAGCAGGAGTTCCTGACGGCTGCTGCCCGCCGGCCGCACCGTCAACCAGCGCCTGCCGTTCTCCAAGGCAACGCCATTGTTGACCGGGCAGCCCAACTTCTCGACGTAGAACTGCTTGGCCGCTTCCTGGTCTAGTACCCAGACGGACACGATGGGAATTCCCTTGATCATGGCTCTGTCTCCGGTCTTGCTTGGGGCCCCTGGAGCGACAAGATAGCGGGCCTCCCGCTCCGCGAGCTGCTTAGCAATGGCGCTGGTTAAGGCGCCGGCGTAGGCCTCGCGGTGAGGAGTCTGCTCGGCCCGATGAACCAGAACAGCCAGGAGTGCGAGCTGGGCCACCTCGGCGCAGCGCCCCCCGGCGGTAGCCAGTGGGGAGACCCCGACCAGGCGGCTTGCCAGGGTCGGCCGTAACTTCCCGGACTATGGCGGCGGCGAACGTCAATCCGGTGCGCGACAGAGTGCTTCGATGTTGTGGCCATCGGGATCGCGCACGAAGCAGCCGAAGTAGCTAGGCCCGTACTCGGGGAAGAGCTGGGGCTGGTGCAGGATCGCTGCGCCGAGCGCGAGTGCAGCCTTATGAAATTGACGGACGACCTCGCAGTTGGCCGCCGAGAAGGCCAAGTGCAGTTCGCGGTCCTCGGGCCTGGCCGCAGGCAGGATCCAGAAGGGAGCGCTCTCTTGGTTGGCGAAGCCGACGCCGTCGCCGTCGGTGTAAGCAGCATGCAGGCCGAGCGGAGCGAGAAGCACCTCATAAAAGGCGCGACTGCGAGCGACGTCTGCCACCTGCAACGAAACATGATCAATCATGCCCGAACCAATCGTCCTCACTGACACTGGTCCGTCGGCGGCGGGCCCGTGATTCCGTGCTGAGCGGCTGCCTATCGAGCCGGAGCCAGGTTGGCGTCTGCTTCGGAATCCACCCTGACGGCCAAGCGCGAGCCGCTCGGATAGTCGCGAAATCCGTGGTGGAGCGAAGGGGATTCGAACCCCTGACCTCTGCCGTGCGAGGGCAGCGCTCTCCCAGCTGAGCTATCGCCCCGACGGCGACCCAGTATAGGCGCGGTCGCTCGGTGCCGAAGTCGACGGCCGACCCCCGAGGATCAGGCGGCGCGGCGTGCCCATCGGGTCTTCTTGAGCATCTTCTTGTGCTTGTGCTTGCGCATTTTCTTGCGCCGCTTCTTGATCACCGATCCCACGAAGAAAGAAGACCTCGAGAATGCCCACAGGCGACTGCCCGGACCCGGGGTGCAGAAAGCACCTGGGGCCCATTACCCGGCTAGTCTACTTGCAGGGAATTCACAGCGTCAAACTGAGCGTGATCTACGGGAGATGGCATGAAGGTTCTCTGGGCACCCTGGCGGATGGCTTACATCGAGAAGGAGCCTGCCCCAGGAGAGGAGGTTTGCATCTTCTGTGCCCCCGCAGAGGCGGAAGGGGAGGAGCCCGACCTGCTCATCCACCGAACCGAACTCGTCCTCTGCATGCTCAACCGATACCCCTACAACCCGGGCCACCTCATGGTGGCCCCCCGCCGCCATGGTGGTGATCTGGCCGAACTCAGCCAACCTGAGCTGCTGGCGGTGGTGGAGGAGCTCAAGCTGGCGACCGAGGTGCTCCACCGGGACCTCCGCTGCGAGGGCCTGAATGGAGGCTGGAACCAGGGCCGGGCGGCCGGGGCCGGGATCGAGGACCACCTCCACTTTCACCTCGTTCCACGCTGGAACGGGGACACCAACTTCATGCCCATCCTGGCCGATGTCAAGGTCGTCCCCGAGCACCTCGAGGCCACGGCAGTCAAACTGAGGGAGTCCTTCCAGCTGCACTTGGAGCGGAGATGACCAGCAAGGCGCCTGCTTCCGATCCCGTCGAGGAGCCCAGGATCACCCATCCGGAGGACTACGCAGCCGGCTGGCCGGCCCTGGAGGTGACGGTCAAGCGCGGGCTTGATGAGATGGGGTCCAAGGTCACTGCCCAGACCTTCCGCCGGATCAACCAGAAGCATGGCTTTGATTGCCCTGGCTGCGCCTGGCCCGACCCCCACCATCGCAAGACTGCCGAGTTCTGCGAGAACGGAGCCAAGCACGTTGCCGCCGAGGCCACCCTGCGTCGGGTGGGCGCGGAGTTCTTTCGGGATCACCCGATCAGCGAGCTCAGAGAGCGCTCCGACTGGTGGCTGGAGGAGCAGGGTCGACTGACCGAGCCTTTGATCAAGCGGTCCGGCAGTGACCACTACCAGCCGATCTCCTGGGACGGCGCCGTGGGGGTGATCGCCGACAAGCTCAACTCCTTGGATTCGCCCGACCAGGCAGTCTTCTACACCTCCGGCCGTACCAGCAATGAGGCCGCCTTTCTCTATGGCCTGTTTGTGCGCGCCTACGGCACCAACAACCTCCCCGACTGCTCAAACATGTGCCACGAGTCGAGCGGCACCGCTCTCAAAGAGGTGATCGGCGTTGGCAAGGGCAGCGTCACTCTGGAGGATGTCGAAGAGACCGATCTGATCATCATCTGTGGCCAGAACCCGGGCACCAACCACCCTCGCATGCTGACCAGCCTGGAGAAGGTCAAGCATCACGGCGGGATCATCGTCGCCGTCAACCCCATGCCCGAGGCGGGACTGCTCCGGTTCCGCAATCCGCAGACCCCAAGGGGACTGCTGGGCAAGGGAACTCCGCTGGCCGACGACTATCTGGCCATTCGCTTGGCTGGGGACCATGCCCTCTTCCTCGGTGTGGGTCGCCTCCTGCTCGAGGCTGAGGACCGCCGTCCGGGGACGGTTCTGGATCACGACTTCATCCAGCGCTACACCGATGGATTCGAGGCTTACGCTGCGCACGTGCGCCAGGTCTCCTGGGAAGCCATCGAGGCGGGGAGTGGCCTCGAGCGCGGCCAGATCGTCAAGCTGGCCGAGCGGATCATCGATGCCAAGTCGGTGATCATCGCCTGGGCCATGGGCCTGACCCAGCACAAGCGCGCGGTGGCGACCATCCGCGAGGTCACCAACGTCCAGTTGCTCCGGGGCAACATCGGCCGCCCCGGGGCGGGCCTGCTCCCAGTCCGGGGTCACAGCAACGTCCAGGGCGACCGGACCATGGGGATCTTCGAGAAGATGCCCAGAGAATTCCTGGACAAGCTGGGCCGGGAATTTCACTTCGAGCCAGCTCGCGAGCCGGGCTGGGACTCGGTCTCGAGCGTGGCGGCCATGCGCGACGGCAAGGCCCGAGTCCTGATCTCGATGGGTGGCAATCTGGTGCGGGCCATCTCCGACACCAACGTGGCCGAGACGGCCATGGCTCGGCTCGACCTGTCGGTCAGCATCGCCACCAAACTCAATCGCTCCCATGTGGTCACCGGTGACGTGGCCCTGATCCTGCCCACCCTGGGACGGACCGAGCGCGATCGCCAGAAGTCGGGGTTGCAGCAGGTCACGGTGGAGGACTCGATGGGCGCGGTGCGGGCCACCCGCGGGGTGCTCGACCCGGCTTCTCCCGATCTGCGCAGCGAGGTGGCGATCGTCTGTGGACTGGCTCACCGGACCCTCCGCGGGCGGGTCTCCATCCCCTGGGCGAAGATGGCCAACGACTACGGCGTCATCCGTGAACACATCGCCCGGGTGATTCCCGGCTTCCAGGACTTCAACGCCAAGATCCGCGACCCCACCGGCTTCCTCCTACCCCATGCCCCCCGGGATGAGCGTGGCTTTGCGACCGCCACCAAGAAGGCCCGCTTCTCGGTGAATGAGCTGGAGACGATCGAGGTGCCAGCCGGGCGACTGCTCCTCCAGACCGTCCGCTCGCACGACCAGTTCAACACCAC
>PLDE01000032.1 GCA_003135035.1 Candidatus Dormiibacterota bacterium
TACCCCACCACCAGGGACGAGTTGGTGGAGTGCTGCGCTCTCCTCGCCGGTGTCCGCGCCGGCCGGCTCGACGCGGTTCTGCCCCCGGTCGCCCCCCTCGACATCCTGGCTCAGCAGATCGTGGCCGAGTGCTCAGCGCAGAGCTGGCCAGAGGACGACCTCTTCCAGCTGGTGCGGCGCAGTTCACCCTTCTCGAGCTTGCCTCGAGAGCAGTTCGACGAGATCGTCGAGCTGCTCGCCGAAGGCGTTCCCACCGGGCGGGGGCGGCAGGGTGCCTATCTGCACCGGGACCGCGTCAATCACGAGCTCCGGGGGAGGCGGGGCGCCCGGCTGGCGGCGCTCACCTCCGGCGGTGCCATCCCCGAGACCGGTGACTACCGGGTCCTGCTCGAGCCCGAAGACACCGTCGTCGGCACCGTCAACGAGGATTGGGCGGTCGAATCGATGGCGGGGGACATCTTCCTTCTCGGCAGCACTTCGTGGCGGATCACCCGCATCGCCAACGGCGTGGTCCGAGTGGTCGACGGACAGGGAGCACCACCTTCGGTGCCCTTCTGGTTGGGAGAGGCCCCGGGCCGGACCCGCGAGCTCTCCGAGGAGGTGTCCAACCTCAGGTCGCGTATCGAAGACCTGCTCGCGCAGGGAAACGCCGACGAGGCGGTGACCTTCGTTGAAGACCACTGCGGGGTCGACAATCAGGTGGCCGCCCTAGTGGTGCAGTATCTCGCCGCCGGACGCAGCGCGCTCGGTCATCTGCCCACCCGGGAGCATGTCATTCTGGAGCGCTTCTTTGATGAGTCGGGTGGGATGCAGGTGGTCGTGCATGCACCCTTTGGGGCGCGCCTGAACCGGGCCCTGGGGCTCGCCCTGCGCAAGCGTTTCTGCGCAACTTTCGACTTCGAGCTCCAAGCAGCCGCCAGTGACGATGCCGTGCTCCTCTCGCTCGGCCCTCAGCACAGCTTCCCCCTCGAGGACGTGCCCCGCTTCCTCTCCTCGCGGACGGTCGAGGAGGTGCTCACCAAAGCGGCCTTGCTGGCGCCCATGTTCCCCGTGCGCTGGCGCTGGAACCTCAACCGTTCACTGACGGTGCTGCGCTTCAAGGGCGGCCGCAAGAATCCCCCGCCGATCCAGCGGATGGAGGCGGATGACGTCATGGCGGCGGTCTTCCCGGCGTTGGTCGCCTGCCAGAACGAGAATCCCACCGGCCCGATCCAGATCCCAGATCACCCCCTCGTCCGCCAGACCATGTACGACTGCCTCCACGAGGTGATGGACGTCGACGGCCTGCGCGAGCTGGTGGCGGCGATCGAGGAGGGCTCGGTCAGGGTCAGCTGTCGCGACACCAGTGAGCCCTCTGTGCTGGCCCACGAGATCATCAACGGGCGTCCCTACACCTTCCTCGACGATGCGCCCCTGGAAGAGCGGCGCAGCCGGGCGGTGTCGCTTCGGCGCGGTCTGCCGGTGGATCCGCGGGACCTGGCCGCCCTCGATCCCGACGCCATCGCCCGTGTGCGCGCGGAGGCCGCCGCCGATCCCCGCAACGCCGACGAACTTCACGATCTGCTGCTTGCACTGGTCCTAGTGCAACCGGAGACGGGCTGGCGGCCTTGGTTCGCCGCCCTGCGCGAGGGCGGCCGAGCCACCAGCGCGGTGCTCGCGGGAGTGGAGCGGTGGTGCGCCACCGAGGATCAGGCTCGGGTGGAGGCGCTGCTACCTGGGGTCCGGTTTGACCCCGGCATCGACTCTGCCCAGGACGGGGCAGAGCCTGCCACCGAGGAGGCTGCCGCTGCCGACGCGGTGCGCGGCCACCTCGAGGTGACTGGACCGACAACGGCTGGGCGGCTGGCTGAGCTGACGACGGTCCCCGCACGGGTGGTCGAGACAGCCCTGCTGCGGCTGGAAGGGGAGGGCTTCGCTCTTCGCGGCAGTTTCGACCCCTCCCTCTCGGGTACCCAATGGTGTTCTCGCCGCCTGCTGATGCGCATCCATGGCTACACCCAGCAGCGTCTGCGCCGCGAGATTGAGCCGGTTTCGGCGCAGGACTTCATCTGCTTCCTGCTGCACTGGCAGCGGGTGGCGCCGGGCACCCAACGCGAGGGCCGGGCCGGGGTGGCGGCGACCATCGCCCAGCTTCAGGGCGTCGAGGCTCCGGTCGGTACCTGGGAGCAGGAGATCCTCTCCCGCCGCGTCGCGGGGTACCAGCAGACCTGGCTAGACCAGCTCTGCCTCTCCGGGGAGGTGACCTGGGGGAGGCTTCGGCTCCGCGACTCCGGCGACCCCGATGCGGGTGCCCGGAGCAGCGCCTACCCATCGCGGATCACTCCGGTGACGATGGCCATGCGCGCCGACCTTCCCTGGCTGCTCCAGGCGGTCCGTGGCGATGCCGCCCCGGCGGAGCCGCCGGCCGGGGCGACCAAGGATGTCCTGACCACTCTGCGCCAGTACGGAGCCCTCTTCACCGAGGACATCACCACTCTGGCCGAACGCCTGCCGACCGAGGTCGAGGCCGCCCTCTGGGACGGGGTGGGTCGAGGGCTGATCACCGCCGATGGCTTTGCCGCGGCGCGCAGCCTGCTCCTCGGTTCCCGGACGAGACGCAACCACCTGCAACGGCGGGGCCTGCGCCGAGGGGCGATCAGTTCCATGGTCGGCGAGGGTCGCTGGGTGCTGATCCAGGGAGCTCTCCAGGTATCCGACCGGGACGCGCTCGCCGAGGCGCTCGGCAACGGGCGTGCCCTGGAGGCCGAGCTGCACGACATCCGTCAGGTCGTGGCCCAACAGAGAACCGAGATAGCTGCTCTCCGGCATCAGTTGGGGGTTTATGACCGGCTCGGAATGTCCACCGCGGTCGGTGGTATGCAAAAGGTCTGGGCCCTGCTGCGACGGGCGGGAGGTCGCAAGTGAGCGACCCGCTCCGCTATACGGCCCACATCGATCTGCGCAACGTCAACGACTCCCACGCGTTCGCGGTGGCCGCCGTCCCGGCGGGGAGCGACGTCCTCGACGTCGGGGCGGCCGATGGATCGGTGGCCAGAACGCTGGGCCAGACCGGCTTCCGGGTCTGGGGCGTCGAATACGACCCCGAAGCGGCCAGGATCGCCCAGGACTGGTGCGAGGACGTCATTGTCGGTGACGTTGAGCAACTCGACCTCAAGGGCGCGTTGGGCCGCCGATTCGACGTCATTCTCTTCCTCGACATCCTCGAACACCTCAAGGACCCGCTGACGGTGCTGCGCAGCGCCCTCGACCTCCTCTCCGACCGGGGTCATGTGGTGATCTCACTCCCCAACGTGGCGCACGCCGCCATACGGGCTCAGCTCCTCAGCGGACACTTCTCCTACACGCCCACCGGATTGCTCGACAACACGCACCTGAGATTCTTCGATCCAACGAGCGTCCATCAGTTCCTCCGCGATGCGGGGCTTGCAGTACTCGATGAAGATCGGGTCACTCTCCCCATCGACGGCACCGAAATCGCCGTACGTGTCGACGAGCTCGATCCGGGCGTGGTGGAGCAACTGGCAAACGATCCCGAGTCCGATTCTTATCAATTCCTCTTCGTCGCGGCCCCCGAAGGCTCGGCCGCGGTAATCGACCCCACCTTCCTCCCGGCGCGAGTGCTCCAGCGTGAATTACGTGCGGCCCAAAAGCACATCGAAGAGCTTGAATCCCAGCTGGGAGTACGCGCGGGGCTCAATCGGCACGAAATGACCGAGCGGCTCGCACACCTGTTGCGGTCAAACCGAAATCGGCGCAGGGCGCTGCGTACTCTTGTAGAAATGATGGACGCAAACATCAAGCTTCTCGACGACATCGCGCAAAAAAGGGATGTCCGATCACCCACGTGAACGCGGTCACGAACTACCCGCGACCTCCGAAAGACGGCGAGAGGTGCTAGGTGAAAACACACCCATGTTTGAGGAAATGCAACAGGTTCTTCCTGGTAGGAATCACAAAGTCCGGATCAGAAATGCTTGACTTGCGCGCGGCCACCACGTAAGTTGCTCCAGGTCGAGTCTTAGGACGCAGTCACGCGCCTGTATTCGGGGGGCAAACTGCCACTTCGCTCGGCGGCAGTTGAAGAGTCCCCGTTAGTCCCACACAAGTCCCACACAAAAGGAAGTGCACATGCTGCGGTCATCTAGAACCGGGCCCACGAAGATAGGTTCGCTCACTCGAGCGTCGGCCGTCATCGTCGGAGCTCTCGTTGCGCTGTTCGGTGTAGTAGCCGGACCGCTCCTCGGCGTTTTCGCCGCCACGTCGGCCTCGGCCGCAACAGCTGGCTCCGGCTACACAGCAATCACTCCCTACCGAGCGCTCGGCACTTCCGCCGCAGGTGGAGGTGCGTCCGTCGTGGCCGGTACCCCCCAGAAGGTGCAGATCACCTCGTCGACTGCCGGCGAGGTTCCTGCAGGTGCGACTGCAGCCGTGCTGGACGTGACCGCGAGCTCGCCCACCTCGGCGGGCTACCTCGAGGTTTACCCAGACGGTGCTGCACCCGCCACGCCGACGTCCAACGTGAACTTCGTGGCAAATGAGACAGTCGCCAACCTGGTGACCGTTCCTCTGTCGGCCGCGGGTGCGATCGACGTTGCCAACTTCGCGGGGACGACCCTTGTCGACGTTGACGTCGAGGGTTTCTACAGTGCCGCCGGTGCGGGGCTCTACAACCCGATGAGCCCGGTTCGCGTTAGCCTGACCGATGGCACGCCCATTGGGGCCAGCGCTACGGCGGACTTCCCCGTGACCGGAACCGGCGACAGTGTTCCCGCCTCGGCTACCGCGGTCGTTGTCAACTTGACAGCATCCGGTGGCACCGCAGCGAGCTACCTGTCCGCCTACGCGACCGGTGCCACTGCGGCCACTACCTCCAGCCTGAACTTCACCGCCGGTGAGACCGTCGCCAACCGCGACATCGTCAACGTGGGTACCGGTGGAAAGATTGAGGTCTTCAACCTCGCCGGCTCGGTCAACGTGGACGTCGATGTCGACGGCTACTACGCCGGCACTGGTGGTGAGTTCGTTCCGCTGGCCGCCCCGGTCCGCGTGACCGACACCCGGACTTCGACCAACGGTACGACGATGACCTCCGGCGGCACTGAGGCGTTCAACCTCGCCACCACCGCCTCGGGCATCCCGAGCACCGCCAGCGCCGTCGCGGCCAACTTCACCGTTGTCCCGGGCGAGGCTCCCGGTTACATCACGGTCTACCCGACCGGTGTGACCACGCCCCCCACGGCGTCAGACGTGAACTGGCCCGCCAGCTCCGGCCCGGTGGCCAACTTCACCCAGGCTGACACGGCTGGTACGACCGCTGGTTCGGCGGAGGTGTACAACCTCGATTCCGGATCCCCCGTCGACGTTGT
>PLDE01000112.1 GCA_003135035.1 Candidatus Dormiibacterota bacterium
GCTTCGTCTTCGACGAGGTCTACTTCCCGGTCGATGCCCTCAAGGACCTCAAGGGAATCGACTACTTCGACCCGGAGCCGCCCCTCTCCAAGCTGATCATTGCCGGTGGGATCAGCTGGCTCGGATTCAATCCCTGGGGCTGGCGCATCATGTCGGCGATCTTCGGCAGCCTGGTCATCGGCCTGCTCTATTTCCTGGCCCGACGGCTCTGGCACCGGCGTAGATCCTTCGCCATCCTGGGCGCCCTCTTCTTCAGTCTGGATGGGCTGGAGCTGGTCGAGTCGCGGACCGGGGTCATCGACATCTTCGCCGTCTTCTTTGTCATCTTGGGCCTCTGGCTCTTCACTCTCCACTGGCATGCGCGGACCCGCTCCCAGTGGCTCTGGACCCTGTATCTGACCGCCGCCGCCTCGGGGTTGGGCGTGGCCGCCAAGGCGGACATGGTGCCGGCGGTGATGTTGATGGGCGTACTCCTGCTGGCCCGCTGGGTTCGTCCTCACATCCGCCTGCGCGGCCTCGGGTCTCGGGGCGCTCGCTGGGTGCTTCCCCCGGCTCCCGACGATCCCGCCGAGGCGAGACGAAGGACGGTGGTCAAGTCGCTGCGCTGGGCCTGGCACTACGTCGGCGCCCTAGTGCTGATCATGCTGATCTTCTACCTTTCGTTTTTCCGCTACTGGACCATCTCCCACAACGTCTATGTCAACTTCGCCAACACCAGCGGGCCGACCGCCACCTGCACCGGCCTGACCACTGACGCCTCGGTCTGCCACCTTCCGGTGGCGATGCCCATCAAGCGTGATCAGCTCGGCCCGATCACCCTCTGGCTGCCCACCTCCTTCAACTTGGGACAGTCCGTGGTCGACATGGAGATGAACAGCCTGGCCGGGCTCAGCTACCAGGCGACTCTCAAGGCGACCCACCCCTTCGCATCTGCCTACTACACCTGGCCGCTCGATGCCCACCCCGTCCTCTTCTACGCGGTCTACACCGGGAACGGGGTGACGACCACGGACGGGCAAACCGTATCCAACTACACCTGGATCACCGATATGGGCAATCCCGCCATCTTCTGGATGGGATTGCTGGCGCTTGCCGCCTGCCTCTACTGGACCCTGCGCCGTCGCGATCGGGTGGCCCTCTTCATCCTCCTCGGCTTCCTCTTCGACTGGCTCGTGCTCTGGTCTTGGCCCTCGCGAATCCTCTTCTTCTACGAGATCGTGGAGGCGCTTCCCTTCACCTGTTTGGCCCTGGCTTACTGCTGCAGCCGGCTCATCCATACCGAGAGTGCAGTGCAACTGGGCCCGATCAGGCTGGGCCCCTACAGCTTGCGGCCCATAGCCGGGGCGGTGGTCTTGGCGGTGATCCTCAGCTTCGCCTACTTCTATCCGCTCTGGACCGGCCAGCCGATCCCGTCGACTGACTTCTTCCAGCACATCTGGCTTCCCGGCTGGTACTGAGGCGAGCCGCAAGACCTGGTGACTTTGCAACTGGCGGCGTACTGGGTCTTAGTCCTCGCCGCGGGTTCGGTCTTGGTCGACCTGGTGCCCTTGGACTGGCGGCTGGCCGAGCGCCTGGCCGCTGGACTCTTGATCGGTGTTGTGGCGTCGAGCCTGCTCAGTCTGGGGCTCTCGCTGTGGTGGGGATTCGGGGCCGCGCCGGCCCTCGTCGCGCCAGCGCTTCTGCTGCTCCTGGGGGTCAGTCCGAGAGCGCGCCTCTGGCTCGAGCGTGCCCGCCGCGGCCCCCGGGTCTGGGGGAGTTGGATCGCCCAGGAGTCGAGGCGAGCCGGGTCGCCCGCGGGGCTCATGGTGGCCGTTTTCACCGGGGTCATTTTCTATTTCATCTTCACCAGGGCCCTCAGTGAGACAGGCGGAACGCTCGTCGCCAATTACCCGACCGTCTGGTCCGACTGGTCGGTTCATGCCGCCTACGCCCAGAGCTTTCTGCTCGGCCACAACCTCCCCCCCAAAGACACGCTCGAGGTGGCGACCGGCCTGCGTTATCCGTTTCTGCCCGATTTCCAGTCAGCGTTGCTTGAGAGCCTAGGTCAGAACCTCTGGGGCGCCCTGGATGTTCCCTCCTGGCTGATCTCCTGGTCGGCGGCCATCCTCTTCTGGCACCTCGCCTTCCGAGTCACCAGGAGGACCTATGTCGCCGGGCTGGCTCTCCTGCTCGCCCTGTTGGGCGGCGGACTGGGATTCATCGGCCTCTACGGCGACGGCTGCCAGCAGCTGGCTCACACCGAGGCGGGTTTCAGTGCCAGCTCCTGCACCAGCTTGACCCTCAAGACCCCGGGAGCTGGGGCGGCGTTTGTGGCTCACCTACCGACCGAGTTGACCCACCTGCCCCGTTCCTACGACGGCCAATTCCAGTCAGATCCTCCGCTGGCCGATCTGCAGTGGTATGAACCGCTGCTGGCCTACTGGCTCCCGCAGCGTGATTTCGATTACGGAATTGGCCTGGTGGCACTGCTCAGCCTGCTCCTCTGGGAGGCCTACCGAGGGCGCCGCAAAGTCTTCTTGGTGGCGGCCGGGACAGGGGCCGCCGCCCTGTCCTGGTTCAACCCCTTTGGCTTCCTGGTCATCGCTCTGATCGGATTCTGGTGGCTTCTCCGCCAGCGCTGGTGGAGCGGGCTCGCCTGGTATCTGGTGCCGCTGCTGGTGCTCGGCCTGCCCCGCATGCTCTACGTGGTTTCCGGCCCCCACGGCCAGCTGGCCAACGCGTTTGGCAGCAACCTCTATCCCCAGCTGGACGTGGGCTGGCTGGCCCATGCGGCGACCAGCTGCACCGCCGCCCAGTTCAACGCGGGAGACGTCTGCGACGCCCTCTTTGTGGCCGGTGCCTCCCCGGTCACCGAGCTGCACTACCTGGTCCAGAGTGTGGTTCAGCCTTCGGTCTGGGGGGAGACGGCCGGGTTCTGGCTCGCCAACACCGGCATCTTCACCCTCCTGGCGGTGGCTGTCCTGGTGGTCCGGCGGGTGCCATCTCGGGCTCGGGACGAGCTTCGAGATTTGGAGCTGATCCGCTTCTGGGCGCCCTTCTGGCTTTTGTTTCTGATCGCCAACTTGGTCATCACCCAGCCTTGGAACTGGGACAACACCAAGCTGCTCGAGTACTGGTACATCGGCGCCGCCATTCCCGTCAGTTGGTTGATCTGTGTCTTGGGGAGTCGAGGTTGGCGGAGAGTGCTCGCCGGCCTGGGCGTTTTCTCCTTGGTTCTCACGGGTCTGCTGACCATGGACATGGCCCTACTGGGGCAGAGCTCGCTCTCCCAGGTCCCCAACACCGTCACCGAGCTGAGCATCGCCGGGAGTCAGGAGCAGGCGGTGGCCAAGGCGGTGCTGCGGCACACCGTGCCCTCGGCGATCTTCCTCACCGAGGGGCAGCCCAATGAGCCGGTGTCGGCTTTGGCGGGACGACCCGTAGTGCTCGCATATGTCGGTTGGCTGTGGAGCTATGGACAACCGTTGAGTCGGCCGCTGCGGGCGGTTGAGACGATGTACCAAGGTTGCCCAAGCCAGGGCTCCTGTGCGGTCGGAAAGCTGCTCCGTGCCTACGATGTGTCCTACATTGAGTTCGAACCCGGCGACTTCAACCGCATCACCACCAACCTGGCTTGGTACGAGGCCCAGCACTTGCCGGTTTTGGTGCGCACCGAGAGCTACGTGATTTTCAACGTCCGCGGCCTCTGGTCCAAGTAGGTGGCAGCGGTCATCGCGACTAGCCCTGCGCGCGTCCCT
>PLDE01000300.1 GCA_003135035.1 Candidatus Dormiibacterota bacterium
GAACTGATCGATGATGAGCGTGAAGTCGGCCAGGTTGACCACGTCCGCCGAGGGATCAGCCTTGCGCAGCTTGGTGGCTGCCGCATCGACGCGATTGGGCGGGAATTTCAACTCGACCACCTCGTCCACGGTGCTGCCCCCGATGGCCGTGGCAGTGGCGGTTGCCCCCAGGATCGGGACCAGAGTGACGTTGAGAGAGACGCCCTTGCCTTTGGTCACGATGGGGATGTAGAAGCCGATGACTTTCAGGTTGACTGGCGTTGCATGAGCGGCGAGGGAGTCGACCACCGTGACCGTGTCGCCCAATTTCAGGTTGTAGGGGGCCTGGCGCAGAGCGGCGCTGAAGAGCACCCCATTGCTGGCGGCGTCGCTTGGCCGGAGCTGGCGTCCGCTGGTGATGTCGACCTGGGGAAGGGTCCCGTTCTGAAGTGGGTAGCCCTGGACTCCGCTGAGCAGTTCGAGCGCGCTTCGGGCCCGGTCCAGCTTGCTCGAGCCAGTTCCCACCTCGACAAAGGGGCTGCCATTGATCGAGACCGGGGAAGTTGGCGCCACCACCGTCACCAGCCTCTGCTGACTGTGCAGTCGGGAACTGGCCCCGAGCAGGGGACTGGCGCCCCGGCTGGGGGCCACGGCGATGAGGTTGAAGGTGGTGGACTTGGTGATAAAGCTGTCCAGATCGCCGCGGATGTCGGTGCCCAGCACGAGGATCAATCCCACCGCAAACACGCCCACGAAGAGGGCCACTGCGGTGGCCGCCGTGCGGGTTCGGTCGCGCGATGCGTTGCGCATGGCGAGCCGCACCACCGAGCGCGCCGGCCGGGGTACGTAAACCACGACGAAGCCGAGCAGGGCAGCCGCGATCAGAAGTGCGCCGACGGCGCGGAGGCTGGGCAGGGCGGCGATCCCGATCGAGACCAGCAGTGCCAAGCCCACCAGGATTGCGTAGAAGGGGCTGAGCCGCTCGGGTACCGGTAGGTGCCCGACCACCAAGAGGGCGAGGCTGAAGACGAGGGTGAGCAGGCCGAGCGCGATCCCTGTGCCCAGCACTAGCCAGAAAGCGAGCCAGGCCGAACCGAGGATGGCCGAGGCAAGCAGCCAGAAGAGCGCTGCCACCAAGGCCAGGAGGGCGAGGCTGGAGCCAACCACCCCGGCGGTGGGCCCACCGGGCATGTCGCGGAGGACAGCCACCGGGCGGACCCGGCTCAGCCGGACGATGGGCAGGATGGCGAATATGCTGGTGGTGGCGATGCCGATGCCGACGCCGGCCAGGATCACCTCGGGGCTGAGCACAAAGTTGATCTGCACAGCGGCGACGTTCTGGACCAGGACCCGGACTCCATCGGAGAGAACGATTCCGGCCAGCGCGCCGGCCACCCCGCCCATGAATCCGAGCAGGGCCGCCTCAAGTCCGAAGAGCAGATAGAGGTCGCGGCGTCGGTACCCCGTCGTTTTGAGCATGGCGATCTCGAGGCGGCGCCGGGCCAGGCTGACCTGCATGGCGTTGACGATTCCAATGCCCCCGATCAGGAGCGCGGCCAGCCCAGCCACGGAGAGGAACTGGGTCAGGTCCTGGCTCGCCTTCTTGTCCGAATTGAGCGCCTGTTTGACCGTGGAAACGGTGGCGAGAGGCATCTGCTTGCGCAGGGTGGTCGCCACCCGCGACGCGTCGGCCGAGTTCTTGGTGGTCACGTAGACGGAGGCGTAGTCGATCTTGCTGCCCGGGCGCAGTACCCCCTGAAGTTGCGATTGGGAGACCAGAATGTCGTCGCTGAGGCCGGCCGGAGGAGAGCCGGAGAGGATCCCACCGACGGTCCACTTGACGACCCCCCTGGAGCCGAAGACGGTCGCCGTCACCTGCCGGCCGGCGCGCACGCCGAGGAGCGACGCTACCGACCCCGAGAGGACCATGGTGTTGGGCTTGGTGATCAGCTGATGAAAGGTGCCCAGGGCGCCCGATCGGAGCGGCAGGTCGCCCACCAAGGGGAAGTTGGCCGGGTCGACCGCGTCGATGGTCATCGAGACGCCCTGCCCATTGGGTCGGATCAGGGTTCCCGCCTCCTCCTGGACGGCGGTGTAGCCGGTGATCCGACCCGACTTGCGGAGTGTCTGGAACAAACGGAGCTGGCTCGCGGGAAACGGCACCGCCACCGAGACCACCGAGACGTCACCTCCGTTGGCGGCGCGCACGTTGGCCGTGAGCGAGGCGGTGACCATGGCGGCCGCCAGCTGCAGTCCCACGATCGCCATCACCCCGACCCCGACGCAGAACCCGGCCAGAACCGTCCGGTTGCCGCCACGGCGGAGCGAGCGAGTCGCGTAGCGGAAGTAGAACCCGAGCTTCACCGGGAGGTGGCCCGAGGGCCGGGCGCGTCGCTGATCAACTCCCCGTCCGCGAGCTGCAACCAGCGCGTGGCGTAGTCACCGACTGTCCGGTCGTGGGTGGCTATCACCAAGGTGGTGCCGAGCCGCTCCTTCAGGCTCCAGAGGAGATCGAGGACCTCCTTGCCCTGGGCGGCGGCCAGGTTTCCGGTGGGCTCGTCGGCGACCAGCAGGGGTGGTTCGGTGGCTAGGGCCCGGGCAATCGCCACCCGCTGCTGCTCGCCCCCGGAGAGCTGGCTGGGTCGGTGCTCGAGACGATGGCTCAGCCCCACCAGTCCGAGCAGCTCTTTGGCCCGGTCGGAAGGTGACCCATGCCAGCTGCCCGCATAGAGGGGGACCTCGACGTTTTCCCGCGCGGTCAGCGTGGGGATCAGGTTGAAGGCCTGGAAGACCATGCCCACGGTGCGGTTGCGGATCCCGGCCAGCTGCGACTCCCGCATGGTCGAGATGTCAGTGCCCTTGAGAAACACTTGGCCTGAGGTGGGCAGGTCGAGACCGGTGATGCAGCCCAAGAGGGTGCTCTTGCCGCTACCGGAAGGGCCGGCCAGGGTGACGAACTCCCCCGCGGCAATGCTGAAGTTAACGTCGCGGAGAATTTCCAGCAACTCGCCACCTAGGGGCAGGGAGCGACCGAGGTGGCGAACCTCCAACACAGGAGTGGCGGAGTCGCCGGGTGGCGGGCAAGCGGTAGTGGAGGTGCTTGTGTCAGTCACCGGCGCCGTGGGCGCCGACCGCCTTCATCTTGAGCACGCCGCCTATATTGAGGGATCTTGTTAGCCACTGCACACCGCTCTGCCGAACTGTCCATGCCCCGGGGGGCCAGCCTGGTCTTGGTCCAGCGCGCCCTGACCCATCTCAACGGCGCGGTCAACCTGGTCGGGCTTACCGACAACCACATGGGCCGCGCCCGTCTGTCCCCCTTGGCGGCCATCCCCGACTGCCTCAGGTTCGGCCTCCGGCCGGTCCTCCACCTCTCCTGCCGGGACCGCAACCAGCTGGGGTTGCAGCAGCAGGTGGCCGGGGCGTCGGCGCTGGGCGCGGCCGGGGTGCTGGTGGTCCAGGGAGACCGGCGCGGCGGGCGGGCCGTCGACTCCGCCATGCGCGCCACCGAGGTGCTCCGGCTGGTGCCGGAGTGGGCGGCTCCCAACCGCATCCTCCGGGGGGCGGTGGTCAATCCCTTCGCCGATCGCCGGCGCGAACTGGCCCTGCTCCAACGCAAAGTCGCCGCCGGGGTCGACTTCGTGCAGACCCAGATGGTCTTCGACCTGCCTCGCTTCGACGACTTTCTCCAGGACGCGGAGTCGGTCCTGCCGCCCTCGGTTGGCGTCTTTGCCAGCGTGGGCATCCTGCGGGCCGCGCGCAATCTGGAGTTCGTGCGGCGGGCCATTCCAGATTGCCCGGTCCCGGATGAGCTGGCGCAGCGGATCAAGCTGGGGGCGGGCATC
>PLDE01000119.1 GCA_003135035.1 Candidatus Dormiibacterota bacterium
CACACCAACGGCTACTCGCTGGTCCGCCATCTCCTGGCCCAGCGAGAACTCGAGTACGACACCCAGCTGCCCGGAACAGAGGGCCCTATCGGGGACCTACTGCTGGCGGTGCATGCCTCGTATCTGGAGCCGGTTCGCGCCCTCCGTCAGGTTGGCGAGGTGCACGCCCTGGCGCACATCACCGGCGGGGGGATCATCGAGAACCTGCCTCGAGTCCTGCCGGAAGACCTGGCGGGCCAGGTTCTCCGCCAGAGCTGGCGGGTGCCCGATCTCTTCACCGCCCTCCAGGTCTTGGGGGATATTCCCGAGGACGAGCTCTGGCGCTCCTTCAACATGGGGGTGGGGATGATCGCGGTGGTGCCGGCGGAGACGGTAGCCGCGGCAGCGCAACTCGGACGGTACGGCTTCTTCGAGATCGGGCAGGTAGGGCAGCGCCAGGGACCCGACCGGGTGTTGCTCAGCTGAACCGCTCCGCAACCGACCCGCCCCTGGTTGGCGTCGCCGTGCTGGTCTCGGGTGCCGGCAGCAACCTTCGCGCCATTCTCAGAGCGGAGGAGGAGGACGGTTTCCCAGCCCACGTGGTCGGGGTCGGGAGTAACCGGGCCAGCTGCCCAGCGCTCGAGATCGCGACCGCGGCGGCCCTGCCCCAGCGCTCGTTTCCGATCTCGGCCTTCGCCGGCGACGGGGAGGCGCGCGACCAGGCGATGGCGGACTGGTTCACCAGCCTGGGCGCCTCGATGCTGGTTCTGGCCGGCTACGACCGGATCCTCACCGGTCCGCTCCTGCGAGCGTTTCCCGAGCGGATCCTAAATCTGCACAACAGCCTCTTGCCGGCCTTCGCCGGGACCATGGAGGCAGTCCAGGAGGCGCTCGACCACGGGGTCAAGCTGACCGGCTGCACGGTCCACCTGGTAGACGAGGAGCACGTTGACGGCGGTCCCATCGTGCTTCAGGCAGCCGTGCCAGTCGAGGATGGAGACACCGCAGAGAGCCTGCTCCGGCGCATCCACGAACAGGAGTGGCGGATTCTTCCTGAGGCGATCGCCCTGCTCGCCCGGGATCAACTCCGGGTCGAGGGCCGGCGGGTGTTGCGCACGTGACCCCGCCGCGCGCCCTCCTCGGTGTCGACGACAAAGACCGGCTTGCCGACTTCGCCCGCGGACTCCACCAGCTGGGCTTCGAACTGGTCGCGACTGGGGGCACCGAACGCGCCCTGCTGGAGGCGTGCCTGCCGGTGACGTCGGTCGCCGCCGTCACCGGTGTCGAGGAGATGCTGGGAGGTAGGGTCAAGACGCTGCACCCCGCGATTCACGCGGGCATCCTGGCGAGGCGCGACCACCCCGATGATCTGGCTACGCTCCATCGGCTCGGCTACCGACCGATCGACCTGGTCGTGGTCAACCTCTACCCCTTCGCGCGGGTGGCCGCCCAGGAGGTGGCCGAGGCCACCGTGCTCGAGGCGATCGACATCGGCGGGCCCACTCTGCTGCGGGCGGCAGCGAAGAACTTCGCCAGCGTCGCAGTGGTGTCCTCTCCGGAGCAGTACGGATGGGTGTTGGCCGAGCTCACCGCCGGTGAACTGAGCCCGGCGTCAAGGCGACGACTGGCAGCAGAGGTCTTTCAGTTGGTCTCTGCATACGACGCCCGGGTGGCGGAGTACCTGGCCGGAGATCAGCCCGCGGGGGACGGCAGTTGGCCGGCTCGCCTCAGCCTGAGCGGCCGGCTGCGCCAATCCCTGCGCTACGGAGAGAACCCTCATCAACCGGGGGCGCTCTATCAGACGGGCACCGACCCGGCAGGGCTGGCAGCTGCCGAGCTGCTCCAGGGCGGCGAGCTCTCCTACACCAACTGGCTCGACGCTGACGCCGCCTGGAGGCTCGTCCAGGGCCTGGACGAGCCTGCCGCGGTCGTGGTCAAGCACAGCAACCCTTGCGGGGTTGCCGTGGCCGGCGACATCGCCGCGGCCTTCCGGAACGCCTACGACTGCGATCCTCGCTCCGCCTACGGGGGGATCGTCGGCCTCAATCGCACCCTTGATGAGGACGTGGCGGCGGCTTTGGCCGAGCACTTTTTGGAACTGGTCGTGGTCCCCGATGTCAGCCCCGCCGCCCGGGAGTTGCTCGGGGCCCGGCCCCGGCTCCGGGTGCTCACGGTGGCCCCGGCTCAGCAGGTATCACCGGAGGCTCTCGAGATTCGCTCCCTGGACGGCGGCATCTTGGCCCAAGTCAGAGATCCTGCACGAGATGATGAGACTCAGTTCAAGGTCGTTTCCCGGCGGGCTCCGACCGAAGAGGAGTGGAACGGGCTGCGCTTAGCCTGGAGGATCGTGCGGGCGGTCAAGTCCAACGCCATCGTTCTCTGCCGGGACAATCGGGCCGTGGGCATCGGCGCCGGCCAGATGTCGCGGGTCGAGGCGGTCGAGTTGGCGGTCCACCGAGCTGGCGAGAGCGCTCGCGGAAGCGTCCTCGCCTCGGACGCGTTCTTTCCCATGGCGGACAACCTGGAGGTGGCCGCCCACGCCGGTGTCTCGGCAGCCATCCACCCCGGCGGCTCCAAGCGGGATGGTGAGGTTCTGGCCGCAGCCGACGCCGCGGGCATGGCCCTGGTGACCACGGGACGGCGCCACTTCCGCCACTGAGAAGGGGCACCAAACCGGCTCGCGTTGTGTATGGTCCTACTGGGGAGCGGTAGGAGGTTGGTTGGATGAGCATTTCCCAGCGGAGCAGTCGGGGGGCGACCCAGGGAACGCTGCTGGCGACGGCGGCCCTTCTCTTCTTCATCGACCTCTTCTTGCCCTGGTCGCAGGCTTGCTCCTACTTCAACACGGTGCCACGTTCTTCCACGCCTGGATTCCACTTCCACTCTTATGGCACTCTCTGCCTGGCCCAGTCCGGAGGCTGGGGCGGGGCGGGCACGGTGGCAGGCGTCCTCGCCGGTCTGCTCTTCCTCTGGGAAGCCGCCCGGGTGGCGCGTCTTGGTCTCGGGCTGGGAATCGGCTATCGCAGCCTGATCAGCGCTGCTTTGGCCTTCGGGGTGCTCATCTTCACGATCATCGACGTGGTGGCGCGGCTGACCTGGGGCGCCCAGATTGGCGGGTCCTTCGTCTACGGTGGGGTTTTCGTTTGGATCGCCTTGGGCTTGGCCATCCTGATTGGGCTCGGCGGGGTGATCCACTGGCGCATCTGGGATGTGAACGGGCCGGTGTCTGTTGCTGACCCCGAGCCGTCCGCACCAGTCGAGGTGCCGCCGAAACCGGCCGGAGTCTGCCCCAACTGCGGCCACGTCAACAGCGCCGATGCCCGATTCTGCTCCGCCTGTGGGACCAGCCTGGGGCAGCCGACGCCGCGACGGTCAACCACCCGCAGGCCACCCCCCGTCAGCTGAGGCTGGCCGCGCCGAGCTGACGCCGCGGCGCGCCGACCGTTGTGCCACTCCGGCAGGAACGCCGCGCTGGGTGTGAACTTCGCAGGCTGATCGATCGCTAGCGGATCCCTCCCGCGTATGACGATGGAGGTCTGTCAACGGTCGGCGGAGGGGCGAAGACGAATCGCCATGGTCCGCCTGTGACTGCTCACCGGACATCCCGCAGGGGCTCTTCTCAGCGCCTATGCGGAGCTCTCCTGGCGAGTACGTAGGCGCAGCGGATGGTCGCTGCCGCCGATCATCTACGCGTCGATGCTCCCTGCTCGACCGGCCGGGCCGTCCGCAAATACCGGAGAGTTGTTATGGACTTCACTACCCTTGCCATTCCCCCCTGGGACATCGTGGTCCGCTGCGTCTCGATTTACGTGGTCATGATCGTCGGCCTACGCATCTTCGGAAAGCGCGAGTTGGGCCAGATGACCGTCTTCGACTTGGTCTTGGTACTGCTGGTCGCCAACGCCGTCCAACCCGCCATGACCGGTCCCGACAGCTCGCTCTTTGGAGGACTCCTCATCATCGGTACCCTGCTCGCCGTCAACTGGACGGTTGGCCAGGGCCGCCTGCGCAGTCCTCTGATCCGTCACTTCTTGCAGCCCTTTCATACCGTCTTGGCCTCAGGCGGGCGCTGGAACCCTGGGGCCCTGAGCAGCCAGGGACTGGACCAGGATGATGCTGCCGAAGCCCTCCGAGAACATGGGGTCGCCGATGTCTCGGAGACCACGCTGGTGGAACTGGAGCCTGACGGCTCGATCAGCGTGGTCGACAGAGGTCAGGGTGGGCAAAGCCATCCCCGGCGCCGGACTCGTTCCGTCAAGCGACCGTGAGCGGCGCGGTCTCGCCGCACCGGACCCGGTTGGGATCCCCGAGCAGGCGCGTCCGCGCTCAGCTCAGGTGGCGCAACCCCAGGTCCAACTGGTAGATGACGCCGGCTTGGGCGCGGAACCGTGCTTGGTGGTGTGTCAACGTGAAATGCACGGCCGTGTGATCAGAGGCACTGATTCGCTTGATGACCAGATCCCGGGCCAAGGGAATGGTGACCTCGGACCGGGCCGCGCCCACGACGGTGACCCGGTCGAGTGCCCGCCTGATGCCGTAGTGATAGACGGCGATCGCTCGGTCGTGACCGAGCGTCTGGGCCGAGAGTTTGCCCTTGACGAAGTAACTCCAGACACCATCGGTGTCCCATCTCGGGACGCCTTGCCCGCGCGTTTCCGAAGAGTCGAGGACAGCGCCGAGCGCCTTGGCCAGGCCACTTCTGATGGGAGCTCCGCTTGACCAGCGGGTGGCGTAATAGACAGCGGGAGTGCCGAAGACGGCGCTGCCGATGATGTGGGAGATCGCCTCCGCGGAGGAGTCCACCTTCCAGCCGTCGCCGTCGATCAGCGAATCGGGATCCACCGCCGCGACGATCTCGGCGCGAGCGCTCCAGGTGGACGCCAGCCGGGCGTCGTAGAGGCGGAGAGCGTCCTCGGTGGCGCCGAACTGGGGAGCCATGGCGCTGGCGTCGACGAGAGCTTGGGGGTGCGCCTTCCAGGCGTCCTTGGAGAGCACCGTCATGTAGCGCAGTAGGGCGGCGACTCCGATGCCCTCGGCAGGATGGGAGTAGTGCGCCTTGGTCATGGTCGGGACCAGGTATCCCCAGTCGAGCTTGAGCCCGTCCGCATCCAGGTCGCCGGGGCCGTCCCCGAGCGCAATCGTCATGTCATGCTTGATGCGGGCGGGAAAGTAGGACGCGGTGGGATCGATCCGATAGCGGTGCAGCGGCGCCTTCTGATCGATCCAGAGGGGCCACCAGAGCATCACCTTGAGGCCCTCTTGGTGGAGCTGGTCGATCAGCTTGCGCATGCCGCTGATGCCGCCGAAGCGGCGGCTCGGCACCGGCGATCCCAGCCGCGCCTGCCACTGGGAATCAATGATCACGGTGAAGTGGCTGACGCCAAAGCGCTGGCGCCAGGTTTTAGCGAACGCGGCGACCCAGGCAGAGTCGAACTCCTGACTGGTCCTGGCCGCCAGCGTCACCGACTGCTGGCCCCAGGTGTCCACTAATGGCCACTCCCACCAGCCTGGCCGGGACCCCGGAGGCGCGGCCACCGGAGCCTGGTGCAACGCCAGCAGAGCAGCGCGATAGTCGCTCAGGCCGGTGAGGGGATCTGCGGCGATGGTCAATGCGAATGATGGAAATTTCACCCAGGTGCCGGTGGCTCCGCCCTGGGGTCGGCGGACCGTCCCGCCGGCGCCGGAATCGCTGAAGGTCGAGAGGAGTCGCAGCGGGTAGTCGACGGTGATGGCGCCCCGGTGCGAGGCGGCGATCTCGGTGGCGTCAGGCACGTGCACCAAGCCCACCCCCAGCCACCCCACCGACGTGTCCATCTCGACCACCAGGGGCGCTGGCGCGAAGGGGGCGCTTACCAAGGGTCGATGGACTCCCAGAAACGACGTTGGATCAGCGCGCAGGGAGGGGCCCACCGGGTCGGGGGTAAAGCCTCGCGCTGCATCCTGGGCTGGAAAACCTGCGCGACCGTTGCTGAAGAAGTCACTCGGGGCGCTCAGATCAGGTCCCAGCTGACTGGCGAACGACACCTCGAGAAAGCTCGGTGCGGCGGTCAGATTCGCCTGCTCCAGAATCCTGCCCGAGGGTTCCATCGCAGAGAGGCTGAGGAGATCTCCCTTGGCACTGACCGTGTAGTCAGAACCACTGGGCAGGCTGCGTCTGCCGATCAGGGCCACCAAGGGCACCGACAGCACTGCCCTTCCGCGAGTTATCGAGAGCAGACCGCTCTGTGCGGATAGGGAAGCTGTGTAGGAGAGCCCGCTTGCCTCCACCTGGCTGCCCAGGTGGAGCCATTTGACGGTTGGACGAGCCGGCGAGGCGCCGCCCTGGCCCGTTCCGGCCAGCAGCGCCGTCAGGGCGGCACCGCAGCCCAGAGCCATCAGAACCGGCCAGGAATGCCAGCGACGGGTGGCCAGGGAGGAGGCGCTCCCTCTCACGGCGTCACCTCGAGCGCGGGCGGATCTCAGCCAGGGGGCGCTCAAGGAGGTCCACAAGGCATGCTACGTTTGGGAGACGGCCCAAGTTCCGCTTCTATTTGGTAACGCTTCGGCGATCTTGGGTCACCAGGGCCAGGTTCGCCTTCCATCCTGCCCNNGGTTTCTAGCCCTGGCTCCAGTCGCGCTATCAGCTGGGCCGATCCCCCCTGACGGGACCCGAGCAAATCCTCCCGAACCTGCGTTTGGTAAGACCAGCCCTCAGCAACGCCGCCGAGTTACTCGTCCGGGGTCGGCACACTCCAGAGAGGGCGCGGTTGTCGACCACACGGACGGTGGGCGAACGTGGGTGAGCTAGCGAACCCGAGGTAGACAGATCCGATCGGGCTGTGATAGAACGCCACAAGGTCGGTGCGGTGACCCAGCGAGTCAAGTCCCACGGAGTGG
>PLDE01000235.1 GCA_003135035.1 Candidatus Dormiibacterota bacterium
ACCAATGCTAGGGACGCGACCGGCGTCGAGGACACCTCTCCGACAGAAGGCAGCAACCGCCGGAGGTCTTCCCCGGACTTTTGGCTGGCCTCGGCTGCGCCCGGGTGTAGAGGTAGGGCGCGGACACTGCGCCTCCCGCGACGACAGCGAGGACAGAGGGCACATAGCCGAAGGAGCCCACGACGATGGCACCCACTCCGATCGAGAGCGTTAGGAACCCTCCGAAGAGGACCCCGAAGGCTGCGTCCACGCGGCCCTGGAGACGGAGCGGTGTCCGCCGCTGGATCAAGGTGTTGGCTCCGACCAAGGCCCACGGAAGTCCGAAGCCGAAGATGACCATTCCCACTCCGACCAGGAGGCCGGGCAGCAACCCTGAGAGGATTGCCGGAGTTACCAGTCCGACCGATCCCAAGGCCAGACCTAGCACCCCCAGGGAGGTCAGCCTTAGCTCTCCAATTACGCCTAGGTCTCCTTCTTGCCCGGCGCCCGGCGCCGACTAGCGGCAGTCGCCGGGGTCTTGGCGCGCTTGGTGGCGGCCCGATGGGCTCGTCTCTGCTGAGACACCTGGAGCAGGTTCTCGATCTCCTCAGTGGGGGCCCGGTGAGGTGGTCGGACCGGTACCAGGGAGGACTCCAAGCGACCCTTTCTGGCTCCGGACCAGGGACCTGGAGGCGCGTCGACCAGGGCGGCCAGATGGTAGGCCATGCTCTCGTAGTTCACCCGCCAGCCGAGAAAGTGTGGCCACGCCTCCTCGGCGCTCCGCTCAGCCTCCCAGCCAACGGTCAGAACTCGCTGCACCCCGAATTGGAACTCCTCGTAGGTCAGCTCAATGGGATCGTCGGGTCGAGGATCGGTTGGAACGGCGAAGCCCGTGACCCGGGAAAGCGAGCGCAGGCAGACCACACCCATTCGGAGGAAGGGTCGGGCTGAGGAGGGAGCCGTGAGGGGGTTGAGCGACAACTGCATAGCGGCCGCATCCATGCAGGCGAGCAGGGCAATCGTCCAGGAGGTCCGCGGCTCCGGTGACCGGAAGTAGAGCAACGTGGTGTAGCTGGTGTGGCTCTCGGCAATGTCCGCCGACCACTCCTCCCAACTGCGGTAGAGCTCGGCCAGGTGGTCGAGGTTGTCGATCAGCCAGTGGCGAGCGAGGATCTCGGGGCCCCAAGGCGGAGAACCACTGCTGCTATCGAGCAAGGTGACCAGGGTTTCTCGCCGGTTGAAGGAGCCGTAGAGAGTTGGCAGGTAGGAGATCTGCAGTGCCACGACGATCACCCCTGATGCCGACTCCAAGAAGGCTATGGCGGTCTCCACCCCGCTGTCGGCTCGAGCCACCCCAAGGGGCAGGATCGAGGAGGCGCTGAGGCGGATCGCCTGAGCGAACTCGCCAGTGCCCGTTCCCCAAAAGAGCAGGCAGAATCCGGCCACCAGCAGGCCGATCCAGACGACCAGCCGCAACACCAGGAAGAGAGGAGCGCCCTGGGCCAGGATCGCATCCCGGGTCAGATAGTCGGACCTGGTTCGCGCGGCGAACACGGTAGCCCCCTGTACCGCCGAGGCTACGACGGCTGAGAGCCGGGACGAGACAGCCCTGGGGACGATCACCGTCCGAATCACGCTTCCCAGGGTCCCGATGGTCAGAAACAGCCCGACCAGCACGCTGAGAACGCGGACGGCGATCATCTCATCACCTTCTTGCAGAATGCGGCGCTGTCCCGACCCTCGAGACCGGCTTCTCGACGACCAGGAAGAGTCCCCTTCCCGGTGGTCGTACCCCTATGATCTCGGCTGCGCGGGCGGAGCTGGCAAGCGTGGCACCGGCGCGGGAGCCTTTCGGGAATTTGCCTCCAAGGCGGCCCTGGTCAGTCGGAGCGTCGGCACCAACCAGGCCGTCCGGCTCGGAGCTGAGGGCTCCCGAGTCACCGGGGCTACCGCCGCCCCTTGCCACCGAGTGCTGGTCACTCGCAGCCGCCAGCGACCGAGGGTTCTCCGGACCATCTCGATCTCGGTCCGCTCGATGGCCGCCGGAGTCGCCTCGAGGAGGGCCTGGGCGGCAACGTTCCGGCGTCGACCCTGGTTCCACCACCACCAACCTAGGCGAGCCACAACGGGGGCAGCGGCCAGCAGCAGGGTGGCCAATCCGGCCCGGGCCAACTGGCGCGGGGCGGGATCGGCCAGCTCGGCGACCAAAGGACGGCTGGGGGCATTCTTCAAGCTGGTCTGATGGTACCTACCGACATTGGTCGCGAGGGCTTCGGTGCCAGCCAGTGAGAGCGCTCAGGCTCGAGCCGGGTCCGGGCTGGCCGTGAGCGGGGCCGGGGTGCCCATGGTTTCCAGTTCGGCGATTACCTCTCTGGTGAGGATGGTCGGAGTCGAGGCTCCTGCGGTAACCCCGACGCGCTGGCAGTTGACGAACCACTCAGGTTTGAGGTCGGCCACGGTGTCGACCAAGTAGGCCGGCCGCTGGGCAAGCTCATGCACCACTTGGACCAGGCGCTGGCTATTGCTACTCCGGGAACTTCCAACCACGATGACAACATCGCACTCTTTGGCCGCCTCGACCGCGGCTTGCTGGCGGTCCTGGGTCGCGCTGCAAATCTCGTTGTGGACCTCAATGTGGGGAAAGCGCTGCTGCAGCCGATCGATGATCGACTGGGTATCCCAGACCGAAAGTGTGGTTTGGGTGGTAACCGCCAACTTCGGGGTCGAGAGTTCCAGGGACTCAACGTCGTCCAGTGACTGGACTAGATGGATCATTCCCGGAGCCTCACCAAGAACGCCCTCGGGCTCAGGGTGGCCGACCTTCCCGATATAGATCACGGTGTAACCATCGGCCGTCAGTCTTTGCACGAGATCGTGGGTGCGGACCACGTCACTGCAGGTGGCGTCAACCACATTCAGCCCCTTGGCCCTGGCCCGATCTTTGACTTCCGGTGACACCCCGTGGGCGGTGAGGACCACGGTCCCCTCGGTCACTTCTTCGAGCGCCTCCAGTCGAGAGGGGGCATCAATGAGGCGGACTCCGCGGTCGGCGAACTCCCGGGTCACGTGCTCGTTGTGAACCAGATAGCCGAGCATGGCCACCGGCTCGCCCTCATGCTCCTCGGCAGCCTGACGGAGAGCTCGGACCGCTTCGACCACGCCATGGCAGTACCCGCGAGGCCGGATTTTGACTACCTCCACGCCTCGATCGTAGCAGTAGCTGCCCACGACCTCGATCTCAAACGGAGTCCCCGCAGTTGTTCTCGGAGGATCCGGCTAGCGACCTCGGTCAGGGGCGCGGCTCACTTTGCCGGGGCTCAGCAGGCGGGGCCAGCGCAGTTGCCGCTCCTCGACGAGACTGGGCTCCGGTCCACCCCGGCTGTGCTCCGGCGAGCGTGACTTTGCCCGGGCGACCTGCCTCTCTGGCTCAGGCTCCACCCGATTTAGATTCCGTCGGACCGTGGTCGGCCGCCGTGAGGCCTCCACCACCGACTCCAGCCAAGCCCAGGCCCGGTAAGCCGAGTAGCCAGTGAGCGCCAGCAGGGTGACTGATCCGACCGCATTGAGGAGCCCGGCCAACGGCGGTATTACGATCGAGATGGCAACACACGCTCCGACCAGAGCCAGCGCCGTCTTGATCCGACCAATGCTCATCACCCGAGGAGGTCCCTCTCTCCGATCGAAAGGGGCCGGTTAGGAGTCCAGCCAGGTGTCATCGAACCGACCGGCCAGCACCCCGCACCTTGGCCACGGTCACCGCACCTGGCTTCATCTGCTGCCGCAGGACCCCACCTTTTCACCTTCGCTCCGTGAGATGGAGGCGACCGCGCGCTTACTGCTTGAGAGTGGATTGGCCATCCCCGGACCGGAACCCGAGACCCTGCTGCCCGGGCCCAGGTTCGCCCAACTGCTGGCTCCCGGAGCGCTGCCTATGGCCGGAGCCCCGCGCGGCGAGGTGCGGTTCGAGTCGGGAGTCCTTCGCTGCTATCCGGACCCTGGGCCCGAGGGGTTCGACACCGATCCGCTGCAGGGCTACTTTACCAAGTGCCCCGGTTGCGGATCCGAGCTGGAGTTCTTTCGCTTGCGGTTCCCTGACCCCGATCCCATGCATGCGGCCTGTCCAACCTGCACCGCGGGCATCGACGTCTCGCTACTCTCCTGGTCTCCGATGCTGCCGGTGGCCAGCGCTGAGGTTACCTTTGGAGACTTGGAAGGGCGCCCCTCACTGGGCAAAAGCGACTTTCCGAGCCGGCTCGAAGAGGTCTGGCGGACATCAGTAATGGAAGTGCACGTCACCCTTTGAGCACCGGCGTCAGAGCTCAGTTGCCGCCAGGCGCCGAGCTGCTCGAGCCCAGCGTCGGCCCGCGCTCTCGGCACTGGCGCCGTAATGGGACGCGACGTTGAGCGCACCTGGCACACGGAGCATGAGGTAGAGAGCAGCGAAAGCGTAGAGAATGCCGATCACTCCATGTCCTCTGGTAAACGCCAGTGCGACGGCGCTGCGGAGTACCAGCAATTGGACGAACTGCATGAAAAGTGCGACCACCAGGAGGCGCAACCATTGCCGCGAAAAGCCTCGCGTTTCTGGGAGCACCCAAGCGATCGCTGCCAGTGGTGCGGCAGCGCAGAGGACAGCTAGTAGGGTGTAGCGAATGACGTAGGCGAGCACCAGGATGACCACAGCAATGACCAGTGCCGCCGCGAAAAGTAGCAGAAAAACATTGGTGGAGGCTGATTGCAGCGCAGACCCGCTCAGCGGGGATTCCCAGGGCAGCTCGGCCAGGCTCACGCTTCCTCCCCCGGCTACCACCGCGCTGAGGGCATTGTTGAGGTTGATCGCCTGCTGAATCAGGGGCAGGCTGACCACTCCCAGGGTCAAGGCCACCAGCACCCGTGGTAGAACCGCCTGGAGGTGGTGTCGAGCGTCGCTAGCACTGGTCACCGTGCGCAACGAGCTGTAGAGAAAGACTCCGACCAAGAGGGCGCCCGCCGCCGCCAGGAGCAAGTGGTTGAGGGACGCCACTCCCGGTGTCTCGGTGAAGGGGAGGCGATGCGAAGGGTCAGTGGCGTCGTAGGTTCGGAACAGGTAGGTCTGCAGGGCTGCGTTCAGGCTCGACCGCGACGAGCCTACAAACGAGGAGAGAGTCCCGCTGATCAAGTGGTTGAGCAGGGAGAGCGGGTGGAGGTCAAAACTGGGAAAGCTGATCGTGGCCAATTTCTACCCCACGCTATGAGGTACCGCCGCCAGCAGAACGTGGGTGAGAAGGCCGGCAAGCTCGACGCCCAAAGTTCCCACCGCGATCCGACCCAACCAGCGCTGGGCCTCCATGGCGCTGTGGGGATTAGGCGCGACCACCCGCCAAACAAAGGCGCTTACAAAGGCTAATGTGCCCAGACTTCCGATGATCCCCTGGGCGATTAGGACCCAGGAATTTAGCAACGAATTGAGCTCGCTCACGTGGTGACTCCCTGCTGACCAAGATGCTCTCTCTCCTATGTCCGGTGGGAGGCGGAGCTGGTGCTATTCAGCCGCAGTCAGCGGACCAGGGAACCTCGGCGCTGGTCGCAACGATGGTTACCGGACCATCGTTGACCGACTCAACGGCCATGTGGGAGCCGAACTGTCCTGCTTGTACGTCAGCGACGCCGAGCAGCCGCAGCTGAGCGACGAACACCCGGCATAGCTCACGGGCGAGCTCGGGAGACCCAGCGTCGGTGAAGGCCGGACGGTGGCCGCGGCGGTTATCAGCGAAGAGGGTGAATTGGCTGACCACCAATGCCGAACCGTTACGGTCGAGGAGGCAGTGGTTCATCTTGCCCTGAGCGTCGGAGAAGATCCTCATTCGGACCAGCCGTTGCGCCAGATGGTCGGCAATCTCGGCCGTATCCAGGGGCGCTACCCCGAGATAGATCAAGAGGCCGGTGCGGATCGACCCCACCACTTCGCCGTCCACGGTGACCTGGGCCCGAGTCACGCGCTGGACCAGCGCACGCAAGATCTAGCCGATCGCCTGCAAGCCGCGGTAGATGCGCATTGCCTCCGCCTCAGCTTCCAGGAAGCCGGGCGCCTGGTCTTGCATGCCCTCAATGGCGAAGCTCCAGCATCCCGGTGTGCTGGCCGGTCCGGGCAGGGTGGTCCCGCGATAGCGGGGCGGGTAAAAGGTGATCGTGCTGCCCGGAAGCCGCTTGAATATCGGGCCGGCGACCATAACCTCGTCGATGTCGCGGGGGCCACTCACCTTTCCCTCGACCAGCGCCAGCAGGCGCTGTTTGCTTATCGGGTTGTCAGGATCACTGATTGCCGCTCGCCCACCCAAGCGCCCGGTGAGTTGCAATAGGCCAAAGGAGATGGCCAGGGCGTCGGTCTCGTCGCCCGCAAGGCGAATGAACCCAGCCCCAAAGATTGGCTCTGCGCTCTCAAGTCGTAGATGTCGCAGATACTCCATCTCGAAAAGACCAGGCGAATCGTCGGTGGCCAGCCAGAGTGGGTCGGAGTGCCATGACCTGGTCGAGGAGAAGTCGGCGACGGCCTGGGACCACTCGGCCCCGCCCGCGCGGCCCGGGTTGGTCAATCGCACATACAACACCCGGCCCATGGGACCTGATTCTAGACGGGGCCAGGGAAGGCCTAACTTCCAACCGTTGCCGAATCCAGATCAGGAGGAGTGGTCAGCACTGAGGAGCGCGTGGTAACGATCAGGAGCCTCGATGCGGATCGGAGAGCGACGCTGCCCCTGAAGTAAAAGGAACTCCCCTCGACCAGCTCGCTCCAACCACTGGCGTTGGGCATCATCGAGAAGGAATCCCTGTTGCAGGCGGGTGGCGGCGGCGGGGTGCTGGCTGCCGAGGAGCATAGCCGCCGAGTTGACGGCCATAACCTCGCCGGGTGCACTTCCGAGGAGATCGCCGGCCGACTGGGTGAGGAGTACCAGCGAACCCTGGTACTTGCGAATGCGGCGCGCCAGATGGGCCATCAAGCGCTGGAGGGGTGCGTTGTCGGCGAGCAACCCGGCTTCGTCGACGATCGCCTGCTTGGGACCCGGGGTGGAGCGGATCCACGACCAGAGCCAGTGGGAAACCAGTAGGGTCGCGGCGGGAACCCAAGTCGCCGGTAGTTCTCGAAGGCCGACGGCCACCGCGGTCGACACCACCGGCCCGCGGCCGGCACAATTGAACAGCGCACCAGGAGTTCCGTCCAGCCAGGGCAACAGCCGGTGCGCGACGGCCTCGCCGACCTCGGTTTGGCGCAGTCTTGGCAGGCAGTCCGAGAGTACTGCGATCCCCGTGCCTGCCTCGGTGACCGTCCAGCGGACAGCGTCTGCCACCTGCCCGGTTTCTGCGGGAGACAGGTGCCCACAGAGGAGTGAGAGCAACTCGACGACGGCACTAGGAGCCTCGCCCGGTTCCGCCATCTCCAGCAGGTTGAATCCGCTGGCGACCGAATCACCCAGCGAGAGGTAGCGGCCGCCAACCGCCTCGCACCAGCGGCGATGCTCGTTTTCCGGGTCCAGAATCACCGTCTGGACTCCCAGCCGCACCGCTTCTAGTCCCATCAGGCCGCCGAGGTAGGACTTGCCGCTGCCCGACGCGGCCACCACACCCAGGTTGGCGTTGGGGAGGGCATTCGCATCCCTGAGGTCGAGCCACACCGGTGCGCCGGTTCTCAGGTGTCGCCCGAGATGAACTGCTCCGCCCCTCGTCCCACTCCAGTCGTCGAGCCACGGCCAAAATGTCGCTAGCTCCGCACTCTGAACCACGCGCCGAGGCCCGGCGGGCTGGCCGGAGAGTAGCGCCGTCTGCAGTCTGGCCGGAGCCTGACTGCACCAAGCAGGTGCCAGTCCCGCCCTCAAGGCGGCACCGTGCGAGCGGGCCATCTGGAGTAGTCGCCGGGTTTCCGTGGGACTGTCAGCAGCCACTGTCAACGTGACGGCGAGGTCGAACAGCTTGCCCTCGGAACGAGCCAGCACCTGGCGTAGCCGGACGGTCGACTCCATGGCGGCTTCCAGGCGCGGGTCGCCCGCCTCACCCCGCTGACTTGCGGCCAGCTCCTGCGCGCGGAGGCCGAGCATTCGGCGGCGTAGGGAGCGCTCTGCATGGGCGTCGGTCCGGGGCCTGACGTTCAGGACTAAGTCGAATTCCCCGGGGATTCCGACCAGAGCCCAGAGCCAGCCGGGGGCCACCTCGATACCGGGCAGTCGCTCCAGCCAAAGCGAGGCGAGGAAACGCCCGCCTGCCTGCAGATCCGTGGGACGCTCTCGCCACCGGCCCTCCGCCAGCGCGGGGGGTGATCCTGGGCGGACGAACCAGCCGGGTGAACCTGGTGGTACTCCTGCCCCGCCGCTTTCATCGGCCATGGTCACATACACCTGGCGGCGGAAGCTGGGGCTTTCGCGACGATGCTTGGCCAGATGGTCGACGAGTGAACTGCGCAGTTCGGCGCCCTCTGATCTGACTGAGGGCAGATCCACCACCTCGACCTCGGGCTCGAGACGAGAGCAGATGAGCACGCTGGCTGGTTCGCGGAGCAACTCGAGCCAGGTCGCCAGCTCGCCAGCCAACTTCTGGCGCTCGGGGCCAATCAGGTCGAGGACGTCAGGGGCGGCGGTATACCAGGTGACTTGTCGGTCCTCGTTAGTCCTGGCGACTCTCAACCCACCTGACGGACGGCCCAAACGAAGGACCTCACCGCCTGAGAAGT
>PLDE01000275.1 GCA_003135035.1 Candidatus Dormiibacterota bacterium
CAGGTCCTGATCAAGTTCCAACTGGTCGGCGGCCCGGCGGAGCGCCTCCAGAGCGGGCGACGCGTCCGGCATGTAGTGGAGGTCGAAGGCTAGCGGTCCCTTATCACGCTCCGCCTGGAGCATATGCTCGAGAGCACTCGTCGCCACCTCTTGCCCACGTCCGGGCCGGAACAGGAAGCCGAGGTGGTCGGAGAGGTCCACACCACCCATGAAGCCGAGGGTTCGGGGGCCGGCTCCGGAACACTGCAAGGGCAGGATTCCCAGCATCTGCTCATCGTCGGCAACCACCAAGCAGTGCAGCTCGCGGTCCTGCCCGTAGGCCTCCCACCAGGTCCATTGCCAGTCCCAGGACAGAAACGGATTGATGGGCTCGCCCGCCCCTTCGACGTCGTTCCAATCGGTGCGTATCCGCCTTAGCCCGTCAGCGGTGGTGATGTCCTCCACCTGCAGGCCGCGGTCGCGCGAATTGACTGCTGCTTGCGCCCCGAAGGGCGCTGGACATGAGGCCCCGATGCTTGCTCCACCCTGAAAACCCGGCACTCTGCCGGGGCTCCACAAGCCACGGCCAGCGAGATGACTCTACCATCGCCAAGAGTGGCCAGCATCTCACGAGGGACGCCGATAACTTGAACAACCCAGGTCGAGCAGCCGTACAGATCTGGGCGGCCGGCACTGGTGGTGGCCACCTAAGTGTGGCTGAGGCCGTCGCCACTGCCATCAGCGAGCGGAGCCAGGGTACGGTCTCGGTCGCCCTCGACGACCCGGTGGAAGATCCAATCGGCCGCACCGCCCGCTCCCTGGCGCGCGCCTACGGCCCCCTGGTGCGGACCTCGCCGGCCCTCTGGGGCGTCCTTTTCCGCGGCTTCAGCAAGCGGGGGCTCAGCTCGACGATGGATCGCTTCCTTCTTCGCCAGCTGGCTCCGGCGATGGCCGCGCGAACTCAGGCTCGCGCCCCCCGAGTCATTGTCAACTGCCACCCTCTGCTTGGCCCGGCGGCCAGCTCAGCCGCCCAGGCCGCCCGGGTCGGTGGATTCACGCCGGCCCTCATCACGGTCATGACTGATCTGGTCGGGGGGCACCAGGGCTGGCTAGCGCCCCGCCCGGACGCTATCCTGACCGCCACCAGCGAGGCAACCGACTGGTGTCTCAACCATGGCGTTCCCGCCGACCTGATCCGGCAGACAGGTCTCCCGGTAGACCCCCGTCTGGGTGAGGGAGCCGCCGACAAGTCGCACCGCCGGAGTGCTCGCCGCGAACTCGGACTAAACCCCGAGCTCCTGACCGTGCTCGTCGGCGGCGGCGCCGAGGGAGCCGGCAACCTGAGGCATCTGGCGCGTTGGCTGGGGGCGAGCGGGTTGCCCCTGCAGGCGGTGTTCGCCTGCGGCAACAACCGGCGTTTGCAGGGCTGGCTGAGCCGGAGGCAGCCGCAGTCGGTGGCTACCTTAGGCCTGAGCTACCAGGAGTCGCTCACCCCTTGGCTGCGGGCGGCTGACATCTACTTGGGCAAGGCTGGCCCGAGCGCCCTGGCTGAGGCGGCGGCGGCCGGGCTGGCCTTGCTGGTGACCGATTCCCTCCCGGGTCAGGAGGAGAACAACGGAGCTGCCGTGGTTGCCGCTGGAGCGGCTCTGGAGATCCACGGTCGGCGCGAGTTACTTGAGATTATGCGTCGCCTTTGCCTGCCGGCCGACCCCCTCCTCGGTCAATTGCAACGGGGCGCGCTCACCTGGGCGCGGCCCGGAGCTGCGCTTGAGGCGGCGGAGATCATTCTCGCCTTCCTCGCGACAGGACACTCGGAGACCCGGCTTCAGGCACGAAGCGCAGCCGGGTGAGCGGGCGTCCTCCCACCTCGGCATTGATGGAGTCCAGGATGGTGGCCGCTTCGATCTGAATTTGGTGGGCGATGGCGGGGTGGGCGCAGGCCAGCACGAGGACGGAGCGCTCCACCCCATAGACGCGGACGTGGGGTCGGATGTAGTCACCGCAGACCTTGGCGAACGCCGCCTCGATGCGGACCTGGCGAACCTGCCCGGTCGCCCCCAGGCGGCGCAGCACCCGGGGCAGGATCGCCTCTATACCTTCCACTTGGCGAGCTCCTCACCGGGTTGCGGCGTTGCTGTGAGATGACCTCCTCGGGCCTGGAGAACCTGTGACACTGCGACATCCCCCTCGATCTGGGGGTCCTCGGTCGAGGTGATTAGGGTCTGCTCCACCGCCAGTTCCTCGGACAACAACTGGATCAGTCCCGTGCGCCGACTTTGGTCGAGCTCGGAAAGGACATCGTCGAGCAGAAGGAGCGGGGTTTCCCCGCCCAGGCTTAGGTGCTGGCGAACCTCGGCCACCTTGAGAGCGAGAACCACGCTCCGCTGCTGGCCCTGAGAGGCGAACTGGCGTGCAGGACGACCCCCGATCAGGACTTCGAAGTCGTCGCGGTGGGGTCCGACGACGCACTGGGCCCGGGCAATCTCCTCCGCCGCCGTCCGGTTGAGCGCGCGTCGGAGCGCCTCTGCTGGATCTCTCTCCTCGCCGCTCTGGTGTTCGCGACCGAGCCCGGGCTGGTACTGGAGCTGGAGTTCGGCTGGCTCGCCGATCTTCCGGATCGCCTCGGCCGCCAGCGGTTCCACGGTGGCCAGATACAACCTTCTCTCCCGGGTCACCAGAGCTCCGTGTTCCACCAAGGCCTCGGTCCAAGGGCGGAGGTCTGCCGCAGTCGCCTGGCCGTCGCGCAGCCGTCGCAGGAGGGCGGTGCGGTGTTCGACCACCCGCCGGTACTTGGTCGCCGCCTCGGCGTAGGTTGGAGAGAGTTGGCTGAGAACCACATCGAGCAGCCGTCGCCGCGGCTCCGGCCCTCCTTTGACCAGGAGCAGGTCCTCAGGCCAGAAGAGGACCACCCGGAAGCGGCCCAGAAGCTCGCGCGGTTGAATCAGGTCTCCGTCCTGGCGTAGCCGGCGCAGCCAGCGCTCACTTCCCTGCTGGCGCTCCGCCCTCAATTCGAGGTCGGTCTCTCCGATCCGGCTGACTAGGTGGCCAGCGACTCCCATGCGGGGCTCTCCCCAAGAGACGCAGTCGCCCAGCGAGGCGGACCTAGGCGACCTGGTCAGAGCGAGGGTGGAGATCGCTTCCAAGAGGCTCGTCTTGCCTTGGCCGTTCTGGCCCAAGACCACGTTCACCCCAGGAAGCAGCTCGAGGGATGCCTCGTGGTAGATGCGAAAGCTGAGCAGGCGCAACTGCGACAGGTACAACGGCTGGAGCCCTGCCTCCTACCTCAGATGGCTACCCGGACGGGCATGATCACGTACCGGTAGGAGTCGTCCCCAGGAGCCCGCACCAGTCCCGGCGAGAGCGGCCCATTCAAGATCAGCTCTACCTCTGGCGAATCGATGAGGTTGAGCACGTCAGCGACGTAACGCGCGTTAAAGGCAATCCCCAGGCCATCCCCTTCCACAGAGGCGTCGACGCCGGCGACATTGTCGCCCACCTCGTTGGTGTTGGCGGAGAGCACGATTTGCCCTTGTTCGCAGCGAATCTTGAGCACGTTGGCGGCGTCCCGGGCGAATAGGGAGATCACCTTGGTGGTCCGCCGCAGCTCTTCGGTGGAGGCTCTGACGATCGTCTGAGAGGCCGTCGGGATGACCTTCTCGTAGCTGGGATAGACCCCGTCGATCAGCCGAGCTGTCAACTCGTATCCGGGAAGTTGGAACTTCACCTGGGCTCGCGATGTCCCTACTGTCAGGGTGACCGTAGCCGGGCTGGCCGCAACTGGCTTGAGCAGACGAGAGAGCTCAGCTAGCGCTCGCGCCGGGATGATTACACCGAGGCGCTCGCCCTGGCGCTCCCCGTCGGCGGCGCGCAAGATCCTGATCGCCAGCCGATGACCATCGGTTGCTACCAGGGTCACCTCGGGCCCAGCTATCTCGGTCAGCACGCCCGTGTATATGGGTCGTCCGTCATCTGAACTGGCGGCGATCACCGTCTGGTCAATTGCGGTTAGTAGCGTCTGCGGATCCAGCTCCACGGTGTCCCCGCCGGACACGTCGGGTAGGGGAGGGAACTCTTTGGCGTCGACCCCCCGGATGTGAGCGTCAAAGCGCCCACTGAGAAGACTCACGGTCTGGTGCGCCCCGTCGAGCTGCCAGCGGAGCGGCTGCTCAGGGAGGGCGCTGACGAACTCCGAGAGCATCCGGGCGGGAACGGTCACCTCTCCCTCTTCCTCCACCTCGGCGGCCAGGGAGTGGTGGATGGTCAGGTCGAGGTTGGTGGCGGTCAGCTGCAGAGAGCCGTCGCGGGCAGCCACCAGCACGTTGTTCAAGATCGGCAGGGTGACCCGGTTAGAGACCGCCCGGCTAACCGAGTTGAGTCCAGCTCCCAACTGTTGGGGCGAGATCGTGCACTTCACTGAATAGGCCTCCTTCGCTTCAAGAGCTCTCCACCTTGCCTTTCAACACCCCTACGCAGCTCTTGGGACGGATATGTAAATCCGTAGCCATAGTAGGGGAGTGAAGGTTGGGGAAACCGATCGAAGCTGAACTCGCGCCAGCGGTGGACAGCCTGTGGAAATCCCTGCCGGGTGAGAAGGTCTCCGGGGGTCTTTCTCGCCAGCCGGGGGTTGTCCCCGGATGAGCGGAGGTGGCTAACAGGGGACACTGGAAAACATGTGCTGATCCGGTCTAACGAGACAGGAGGAGCTCCCGCAGCCGGGAGACATCGTCGGAGACCCGAGGGTCCTCCTTGGCCTCGTTGAAGATCTTCTCGTAGGAGTGGAGGACGGTGGTNNGCCACCTGGCGCGGGAAGACGATGTGCTTGTCCCGACGCTTGCTGCGCATCTCTTCCACGGAGATCCCGTAGTACTCGGCGACGACCTGCTGAACGTGCTCAACCGATAGGGGCTTGGTGTCCACCGAGGGGATGATGTCGCGGAGGATCTCTGAGACCTGACTGAGGGTTGGGCTCTCGCCTCCGGTCATGGAGACGTGCGCCAGCACCCGGATGAGAGCCCCCTCGAGCTCGCGGATATTCTTCTGGATCTTGAAGGCGATGAAGGAGAGGACCTCCTCACTGAGGGGATTCAGGGCAGGGTCCAACTTGCTGCGCAGAATCGCCAGTCGCGTCTCAAAGTCCGGGGGCTGGATGTCTGCCATCAACCCGCCTTCAAAGCGGGTCCGGAGTCGGTCTTCCAGGGTGGGGATCTCACGCGGAGGGCGATCGCTGCTGATGACGATCTGCCGGTTGACCTCCTGCAGTGCGTTGAAGGTGTGGAAGAACTCCTCCTGGGTGCGGTCCTTGCCAGCGAGAAACTGGATGTCATCCACCAAGAGCACGTCGACCGTGCGGTAGCGGGCCCGGAACTGGGCCATCCGGTTCTCCTGGATCGAGGTGATCATCTGGTTCATAAAGCTCTCAGAGGTCACGTAGGCGACCCGCAGGCGGTGGCTCTGCCAAACCGCATGGCCAACCGCATGCATGAGGTGGGTCTTGCCCAAACCCACCCCGCCGTACAGGAAGAGGGGGTTGTAGGCTCGACTCGGAGAATCGGCCACTGCCCGGCAGGCGGCATAGGCAAATCGAGAGTTGTTCCCGTCGACGAAGGCGTTGAAGGTGTAGCGCTGATTGAGCCCCGGAACGGTCTCCGCGATGCCCTCAGAACGGTCGTCGGTGAGTACAACCGGACTCCGAGAGTCCGCCGGCAGCTCGGCCGACCCGTCGTCCGCAGCGGTGTGAACGGCGAAGTCCACCTCGATGTCTCGGTTGAGGATGGCGGAGAGCGTCTCGCGGATGACCGCTGAATAGCGGTCGCTGACCCAATCGCGGGCGAGGGGGGTGGGCACCCCGATGATGGCCCGGGCTTCGTCCGCGTCGAAGGTGAGGAGCCGGGCATTCTTCAGCCAGGCTTCGTATCCTGGGCGACTCACCTGGAAGCGGAGTTCCTCCTGGGCGGCAGTCCAGAGTTGATCCGACGAGAGGCTCACCTAGGGCCGGCGTTCCGGCGAGTAGAGGCGCACCGAATGAAACGCAATTCACACCTTCTGCACAGGAGTGGAAAACCCACCTGAGGGGTAGATTCGCCCTGTGGAAGAGAGAAGCTCGGACCGGGTCTGGCCCACCCCTGCGGTCGCTCCCGGATGGTAGCACTGACCACACCGCTGCGCAACGCTGTGCGCTGTTTTGGGCGCCATGTTTGTCGGTCCGAGTGCAGCGTGTTCGCGGCCCCGCCGACGTCTAAACACCACCAGTGCGGCGGCGCAGATGTTCGCCCACAAGCATAGTGCGTGCTGCGAACGAAAGGCGAGTAGAGTCGCGGCGGGAGCGCAGCGGCACCGCTCGCTATTCACCAAAACCCCCTGTTTTTCTTGTCTTTTCCAAGAACCAGGATTCCGACCAGCGCTTCTTGCCGCTCCCTCTGACCCGCCTCATTTCTCGGTATATCGGGCGCCCCCAGAGCGGGTGCCCGCGCCGGCAATGGCGAAGCGGGCAACCTGAACCGACGCGGCAGATGACGGTGCGCACGGTGTTCCTGGCGCGGTCGTGCTTGTAGCGAGACGGCGGTTGCGAAGCACGTCCACCAAGAGCTCACACGGAGCCGGAGCCGGGCTAGCGAGCGGGTCCGAGATCGAGTCTCGATCCGGGATGGCCGTGCCTTCTCTGCTATCCTCAGCGCCGGTCTACACGGAGTTATCCCCCGCTGCTGGTCGGTTGGGCAGACCCCCGACACGTCCCCGATCCGGCCTCGCGAAGGAATTCGAACATCAAGAGAACGTTTCAGCCCAAGAAGCGCTACCGGAGGAAGGTGCACGGGTTCCGGGCCCGTATGTCGACCCCTGGCGGGGTTCGCGTCCTCAAGCGCCGCCGCCTCAAGGGGCGCCTGCGCCTGACACCCGCGCCCGTGCGGTGAAGACGAAGTACCGGCTCCGTCGCTCGGCCGACTTTCGGGCTGTGGCAGCGGAGCGGAGGAGCGCCGGGGATGAGATTCTCCGAGTCAGGACGCGACCCAACTCCGTCGGTCACCCGCGCGTGGGGATCGTCGTCCCCAAACGCCTAGGCGGCGCCGTCGAGCGCAACCGCCTACGCCGGCGCCTGCAGGCCGCGATGGCGGGACGCATTCCATCCCTGGGAGGGTTCGACCTGGTGCTCCTGCCAGGAGCGGCAGCGTCGACGACCGGAGCGATGGCGCTGGGTGAGTCGTTGAGTCAGACCCTGGGCCAGACGGGGACGCTCCTGTGAAGAAGCTGTCCCTGTGGGCAATCGCCTTTTATCAGGCGACGTTCAGTCCCATCTTTGGGGTGATCTCTGGCTGTCGCTACGACCCCAGTTGCTCCCACTACGCCGCCGAGGCGATCCAGCTGTACGGGTTCCGCCGTGGTTGGTGGATGGGCATCCGCCGGATCGTGCGCTGCAACCCATTCCACGCTGGGGGCTACGACCCCGTCCCCTTGCCCGAGGAGCTAGTGCATGGGCATTGAGTTCCTGACCTTCGTCAACCCGGCCGCGCCAGCTCCTACCAACCCGATCTTGGCGATCTTCTTCTACGTGCTGCTCACCCCGATCGCGGTGGCGCTGCAGTTCCTGGACCACGTTTTCCGCAGCCTCGGTCCCACCCACGCAATTGGCGCCTTCGGACTGGCGGTGATGGTGCTGACCTTGGCGATCCGGGGTGTGCTCTTCCCGCTGTGACGCTGGCAGATCCGCACGCAGTGGAAGATCCAGGCTGACCAGCGCCGGATGGGACCGGAGTTGCGGGAGATCCAGGCCAAGTACAAGAAGGACAAGCCGCGGCTCCAAGCGGAAACGATGGAGCTCTACAAGCGCCACCAGATCAACCCGCTGAGTCAGCTATCCGGCTGCTTTCCCTTGCTCATCCAGCTGCCCTTCATCTATGCCCTTTTCGGCTCCATCAAC
>PLDE01000219.1 GCA_003135035.1 Candidatus Dormiibacterota bacterium
GTTCAGGCCGATCCAGGCACGGCGGCGACCAAGACGAACACCCCGAAAAAGGATTCAGCGTCGGACAGCGCCGCCGCAGGCAAGAGCGCCTGACGCTAGGAGGAGATCATGGCTGAGCCAGTTCAGGTGAGCGACACGACGTTCGATAGCGAGGTCATCAAGTCGGAGACTCCGGTCCTGGTCGACTTCTGGGCCGNNGTGATGAGCATCCCCACCCTGATCCTCTTCAAGGGTGGCGAGGCGGTGCAGCGGGTGGTCGGCTACCAACCGAAGTCGGCGCTCAAGGCCAAGCTCGACGCCCTCGTCTGAGATGGGAACGAGCGCCTGACGCGATACGATCTGGCGCCTATGCCAGACCTCCAGGAGATATTCTCGCGCGCTCTGCTGGAGGCAGCAGGGGGCCTCGGGTCGGACGCGGTGCCCGACCTGGCGGTGGAACCTTCCGCCCTCTCGGAGGTGGGCGACTATTCGTCAGCACTGGCCTTCCGCATGGCAGGGGTGCTGAAGCGTCCGCCTCGGGAGATCGCCAGAGAGATCGCCCGACGCCTCGGTGAGCAGCCCCCGGCCCACTGCCGGGAAATCACCGTGAGCGGAGCGGGGTACATCAATTTCCGCATCGACTTCGGCTCCCTCACCCCGGCGGTGATTGGGCAAGCCCTCAGCCTGGGTGCGGTGATCAGTCCTGATCCCACTGCGGGAGCCAAGGTGATCGTCGAGCACACAGCCACCAATCCCAACAAGGCGGCGCATGTTGGCCATCTGCGCAACGCCTGCATTGGCGACACCGTGGCCCGCCTTCTCCGTGCTCGGGGACACCAGGTCGAGGTCCAGAACTACATCGATGACACCGGGGTCCAGGTGGCCGACGTCCTGGTGGGGATCCGCCACCTCGGACTCTCTGCCCGGGATGGTGAGACTTTCGACCGCTTCTGCTCCCGCGCCTACGTCGAGGTCTGCCGTCGCTATGAGGCCGAGCCCGAACTGGTGCAGTTGCGCGCCCAAACCCTGCGCCAGATCGAAGACCGGGAGGGCGAAGTCGCCGTCGCCGCCAAGGAGTTGGCCAGCAAGATCGTGGATGCGCACCTGCAGACCATGGCCCGGGCGGGAGTTGGGTATGACCTACTCACCTGGGAATCCGACATCATCGAGTTGGGATTCTTGGGACACGCCCTGGACTGGATGCAGGAGGCGGGGGTCATCCGGCAGCCTGCGGAAGGTCCCTTTCGGGGCTGCTGGGTTCTCCCCCACGACGACACCTCCGAAGAGCAGGAGCTGGCCCAGGGCGAGGCCAAGGTCTTGGTGAAGAGCGATGGAGTCGCCACCTACACCGGCAAGGATGTCGCCTACCACCTCTGGAAGTTCGGGGTTCTCGGCCTCGACTTCGCCTACCGGCTCTGGTCACCGCAGGGACCAGCCACCACCACGGCCGACCCCGAGCTGGCTCAGCTGGCGCCCGATCGTTTTGGCCGAGCCGCTCGGGTCGTCAACGTCATCGATCAGCGCCAGGCCGCGCCCCAGGTGGTGGTCAAGGAAGCCCTCAGGCGTCTCGGCTTCGAGACCCAGTCGGCGGCCCTGTACCACCTGGCCTACGAGGTTGTCGCGCTTTCTCCCAGTGCCGCCACGGCCCTGGGGGTGGATACCACGGAGGGCAAGGCCAGGTACGCTCTCAGTGGTCGCCAGGGGATTGACGTGGGGGCTGACGATCTCCTCGACGAGGCGGAGCGCCAGGTCCAGTCCAAGGCCCGCGACCGAACCGTGGCGGCTCGCTTGGCGGCCAGTGCGGTGCGCTACTACTTGCTTCGCTTCGGTCTCAATTCCATCATCAATTTCGACTTCGGAGAGGCACTTCGAACCAGCGGCGATACCGGGGTCTACCTGCAGTACGCCCATGCTCGTGCCTGCGGCATCCTGGCCAAGGTAGACGCCCTCCCCATGCCCGCCGACGTGCCCCAGCTGAGCGCTAGCGAGGAGGTGCTGGTCAAGTTGCTGGAGCGCTTCCCGCGGGTGGTAGCCGAGGCGGCCGATGGTCTCAGCCCTTCGACGCTGGCCAGCTACACCTTCACCTTGGCGACCTCGTTCAATGACTTCTACGAGCACTCCGACCGTCTCTACCAACTCCAGGATGAGGCCCTACGCGGTCTTCGGCGCAGTTTGGTCGACGCCACCCGGGCCACTCTCGCTCGATGTCTGGAGTTGCTCGGACTGATCCCACTCGGCCGGATCTGATCACCTAGCGAGGGCGCCTTCATCGCGGTGTCCATACTTGGCGACTTGCCCGAGCTACCCCTCTTCCCGCTCCGTGTGGTGCTCTTTCCGCACATGCCCTTGGCGCTCCATGTATTCGAGCCGCGATATCGGGACCTGGTCAGGGACTGCCAGCGGGCCGCAGATCGATTCGGCGTGGTGGCGATCCGGAACGGGTTCGAGGTCGGGGGTCCCGCGGAACCAGAAGCGGTCGGAACCGAGGCGATCATCACCAAGGTCGATGCCTTGCCGGCGGGCCGGTTTCACCTGGTGGTGAAAGGTGGACGTCGTTTCAAGATCCGGGAGTTGATCCGAGACCGGTCGTACCTCCGGGCTGAGGTGGAGTTCCTCGCTGATCAGCCACCGGACCCGGCCGCGTTCATCCTGGCCAGCGAGGCGAAGTCGGCACTGAGCCGCTACACCGCCTCGCTGGCCGGACTCACCGGGAGGGCGGCCAGCGCGATCCGTCTCCCCACCGACCCACTCCTGCTCTCTTGGGTGATCGCCTCGACCCTGATGGTGGAACTGTCACACCAGCAGCGGCTCCTCGAGCAGGCGAGCGTCGGCTCACGGCTGCGGCTGGAGATCGAACTTCTGAAGCGGGAGGCGACGCTGCTCGATCTCGAGATGGCCAACCGACTTCAGGTCGTGCCCACATACGACCGCAACTGAGGCGCTACTGGAGGATGTCGAGGTAGCGTTCGCCGGGACCGCCCGTCTCCGTTCCGGGCGCGAGCGAAGGCGAGACTTGCATCGCCTTGGTCAGGTNNTCCAGTCCGGGGCCTGGACATGGGGCTCGATCATGCTCTCCGGCCGGCGGCTGGGGGGGAGCGGTCTTGCTAGGAGCGACCCCCTGCATTTCGACATAGAGGGTCTGAGGTCCGTCGAATCCGCAGGTGATCTGGGGGCTACCGCTGCCCTGGACCATCTGGAAGACCACCCAGTACTGATCACCGTGCACGCCATAGCGCACGGTCTGAAGTTGATAGCCGCTTCCGTTGCTACCCACAGTCTGGGAACCGGTCAGGGCTAGCGGGCTGGGAGTGGCCGCCGGGCTGGTGGTCGGTGAGGGACTGGGCTTGGCCGAGCTGATCGGGGTTGCCTGGCCCCGGGGATGATGAGACCCGGTCGCCTTGCTGGCGCCGTGGGTGACATTCCAAAGGATGAGCACCACTGCCAGGGCAGCTACCGCGATCAGTCCGGTCCGGGTCCAGCTGCGGGCCTCCGTCCCATCGCCCCCAGACTTGGGCGCGATGGGACGCCGTGCCCCACCGCCGGTGCTCCGCCGGGGACCTTCGCGATCAACTCCACCCGGCTCTCCATCCACCAGCAGTCCAGGCACGGCGGCGGCGGCGGGACGAGCCGGGGGCGCTGATGCCGCGAACGACGTGGCGGGGGGCGGCGGGGAGGCGTCTCGCGAAAGTGGGAGAGTCGTCAGGTCGGGAACCCAGGTGTCCGCGGCCGGGGTGGCGGCGGGAATGTCGCGCCAGGGCACCTTGAGTTCGGTGGCTGGCTCCCAGCCTGGGACCACGATCGAGCTGGGCCGATTGTCCGGTGTCGGG
>PLDE01000225.1 GCA_003135035.1 Candidatus Dormiibacterota bacterium
GTTCCAGGTAGACCCGGTCGGCGACCTCCTCGTCGGTCATGATCGTGGCCGGGTTGCTGTTCACCAGCACCTCCTCGATGCCCTCCTCGCGGAGGGATCGGCAGGCCTGGGTGCCGGCGTAGTCGAACTCGGCGGCCTGGCCGATCACGATGGGACCACTTCCCAGAACCAGAACCCGGCGGATCGCTGGAGGGCTGAGCTGGGCTGGAGCGGCGATCTCGGCTGCTGGCCGCGGCAGCCCGCGGCAGAGCTCTAGGAAGTCGTCGAAGAGGTGCTGGCGATCCTGCGGCCCGGGGCTGCCCTCTGGGTGGTACTGGACCGAGATGACCGCTAGTTCGCGGTGGCGCAGTCCCTCCACGGAATCATCGTTGAGGTTGCGCTCGGAGATGAACCAGCCGCTCTTGGGATCGATGCTGGCGCCATCGACCTGGAACTCGTGGTTCTGCGGGGTTACGAAGACCTCGCCCGAGACGAGGTCCAAGACCGGGTGGTTGCCGCCGTGGTGTCCGAAGGGAAGCCTGCTGGTGCTGCCCCCGATTGCCCGCCCCACCAACTGGTGGCCGAGGCAGATGGCCAGGACCGGGTAGCGCCCCAACAGCGACTTGGTCAGGGCGACCTGGGCAGCCAGCGTCGCCGGATCTCCGGGGCCGTTGGTCAGGACGACTCCGTCGGGGCGGAGTTCTTCGATCTCCGCCAACGAGGAGGAGTGAGGGAGCACCAGCACCTCGGCTCCGCGGCTGACCAAAGAGCGCAGGGTGTTGCGTTTCACTCCCAGGTCGAGGACGGCGATCCGCAGCCCGTCCCCGCTGCCCCGGGCGGTCGACCCCAGTCCGGCCCCCCGGCGCAGCGCCGGGTGGAGGGCTTCCGTCCAGGGCTGGACCGCGCCACAGGACACCTCCCCCACCAGGTCCTGATCGGAGACCGAGGCGGAGCGCCGGGCTAACTCGGTCAGCTCCGCCACCGTCCCCGCGGTGACCGGCGCCATCACCCCGCGGAGGGTGCCGTGCTGACGCAGGTAACGGGTCAGCGAGCGGGTGTCGACGCGCTCCAAACCAGGCACTTCCTGCTCCTGCAACCAGGCGCTAAAAGTCTGCTGGGCCTGCCAGTGGGGCGCGCTCGGGCTGCACTCCGCCACCAGGACTCCCCGACACCAGGCGCGACTCGATTCCATGTCCACCTCGGCGCTGCCGACGTTGCCGATCAGAGGCTGGGTGAAGACGAGGAACTGGCCGGCGTAGGAGGGGTCGCTGCAGACCTCCTGATAGCCGGTCATGCAGGTGTTGAAGACGACTTCCCCGAACGTCTTCGGAGCCGAGGCTCCGATCCAGGTGCCCGCGAAGGATGCTCCCGACTCCAAGACCAGTAGCCCCGGCTCCCCCTCGGGGCGGTGCATGACCCTCACCTCAATCCCCGTCCAGCTCGGGGACCAGTTCGCGGTTGAGGTGGACCATGCGGCCGCCGGCGAAGGTGGCCAGGACGGTCCCCTTCAGCGGCTCGCCCCAGAAGGGGGTGTTGGTCCCCAAGGACAGCCAGGATTGCGGGCTCGGAGTCCAGCTCTGGTTGGGGTCGAACCAGGTCAGGGAAGCCGCTTCGCCGGACCGGATCCCGTCGCCGGGCGCGCCGGCGCCGGCCGGGCCGAGGACGCGCCGGGGTCCGGCGGTTAGCGTCTCGACGACTCGGCTCAGGTGGGAGAGCGCACCCCCCTGCCCGAGGACGGCGGAGAGGACCAGTTGAATTCCGCTGAAGCCAGGGGACCGCTCCGAGGGAGGGGCGGCCTCGTGCGGGGCGTGGTCGCTGGCGATGGCGTCGATGGTCCCCTCCAGCAGAGCTTCCCAGAGGGCCATCCGGTCGGCCTCAGTTCGCAGGGGGGGATTGCAGCGGGCGGGATCGGCCGGGCCGGCATCCCCTGAGGCGCCGGTGAGCATCAGGTGGTGGGGCGTGACCTCAGCGGTGAGCGGCAGTCCCTCCTGCTTGGCGCGCCGGACCAGGTCGACCCCTCCCGCGGTGCTGACGTGCTGGAGATGGAGCCTTGCCCCGGGGCTGTCCCGCAGCGCCGAGATGGCCTTCTCGATCGCAGAAAGCTCAGCTCCCGGAGGTCGGACTCGCCACTGGCTGGGATCTCGGCTACTCCGGTTGGCCAGCATCAGGAGGGCTTCGTCTTCAGGATGGATGGCTACCACCAGCTCGAGTTCCGCGGCCCGGCGCAGCGCCTCTGCCAGGCGATCCTCGCTCATCCCGTGGCGACCGTCGTCGGAGAACCCCACCGCCCCAGCGCGAGCCAGCGCCTCGAGGTTGGCGAGTTCTCCACCTTCCAGATCCTTGGTGCAGGCCGCGAATTGGAGGACGGGGACTCTGCCCCAGGTCTTGTTGTGTCGCTGAATGCGCCGGAGCCGCTCCACCGTGTCCACCGGGGGGGTCAGGTTGGCCATGGCGCAGACCGCTCCGAAGCCACCCGCAGCGGCGGCGGCGGTAGCCCGGGCGATGCGCTCCTTCCAGGGCTGGCCGGGCTCGCGGAGATGGCAGTGCAGGTCGAGGAAGGAGGGAGCCACCACCGAGCCTTCCCGGCGCACTGCCGTAGCCCCCTTGGGCAACTTCAGCCCTGCGCCCACCTTCTCGAGGACACCGTCCTCGAGAAGCAGGTCGCACTCCTCCAGGTCGACGCCGTTGAAGGGGTCGATCAGACGAACCGCCTGGAGCAGGATCTGGCTCAAGGCGGTTCGGCTCCGGAGGGGCGGAGGAGGACGGCGTCGCTGTCGTCGCACTCTGAGAGCCGCACCAGGACGCGCTCTCCTTCGGAGGTTGGCAGGTTGCGGCCCACGTAGGTGGCGCGCAGTGGCAACTCGCGATGCCCTCGATCCACCACCACCAGGAGCTCGACCGCTCGAGGCCGACCGAGGTCGGCGAGGGCAGCCAGAGCGGCCTGTCCGGTACGGCCATGGAAGAGGACGTCATCGACCAGAACCACCACCCGGTCGAGTACTGAAGCGGTCACCGCCGCCGGTAGCGGGTAGGGGGTCGTGTCCGCTGCAGTGAGCCGGGGCTGATCGTCCCGGTAGGCGCCGACATCGAGGGTCACCCCGGCCCAGGTGCCGCCCCCCTGCTCTCGAATCAGGTCGATCAGACGAGCGGCCAGGAAGGCTCCTCTGGTGACGATGCCGCAGAGCACGGCGTCACCGTCGGGGTGATGCTCGCGAAGCTCGCAGGCCAGGCGCCAGAGGGTGCGCTGCAAGTCCTCCGGGCCGAGCAGTTCCGGCATCTCCGCAGCGGTCAACTGGCTCGAGGTCATGCGGAGAGGACCGTCTTCATCAGGGCCATCCGTACGGAAACTCCGTTGCGCGCCTGGCGGAAGTAGGCAGCCCGCGGATCCCCGTCGACGGCTGGGTCGATCTCGCCAACCCGGGGCAGGGGGTGCATCACGATCGCCTTCTGGGGAAGGCGATCCATCACCTCTTCAGTGATTCGGAAGTTGCGGCGATGGTCCTCGGAGTCCTCCCAGGGCTCGCTGAAGCGCTCCACCTGGATCCTCGTCTGGTACACGACGTCGGCGTCGGCGACGGCATCCAACAGATCCTCGGTCTGGCGNNGAGTGGACGGTGCGACCGTGGCTGAGGTCGCCGACCATGACCACGCGGATGTCGTCCAGTCGCCCCAGTTCGACCTGAATGGTGAAGAGGTCGAGGAGAGCTTGAGTCGGGTGTTGGCCGGGACCGTCCCCGGCGTTGATGATGGGAACTGGCGAGACCTCCGCCGCTCTCGCCGCCGCGCCCTCCTCTGAGTGGCGCAGAACGATGCAGTCGGAGTAGCCGGCGACGATTCTCACCGTGTCCTCCAGGGTCTCTCCTTTGATCGCCGAGGAGAAGTCGCGGGCGTTCTCGGTGCTGATCACCTGTCCGCCCAAGCGGAGCATGGCTGCCTCGAAGCTGAGCCGTGTTCTGGTGCTGGGTTCGTAAAAGAGAGTGGCCATGATCCGGCCCGGCAGAAGCTCTGCTCCCCCGCTCTGCTTGACCTTCTCCATCTCGGCGCTGAGCTGAAAGAGTTGGCTGAGACGCTCGCGATCGAACTGCTGGGCCGCGACGACGTGGCGCAGAGGAGTCAGCGCTTCGCTCGAGGGCCCGCTCGCCGCCATGGAGTCCTCCTACGGAGTCCTCGTGGCCGGCAGGCGGCCGCAGCGGCCAAGCCGCTGAGCTCCTTACCGGCCTCGCTGGACCGGTTTCAAGTTGCGTCGCCGACAATCATATAGCGGACCGGCGTCTGCTTAGGCGCAACTGGCCGCGGCGCCGCGCACCCCGGCGGCGGGCACCTTCTTGGCTAGTGCGAGCATCCCCCAGGTAGGGCTTCCGGAATTATCGTCCACGAGTACGGTCGCTCGGATGAACCGCCAGCCGTCCTGGGCCGGTGCCATTGCCTCGACCACCCAGACATTGTGTGGGGAGTTGAGACGATAACTACCGCACTGTCCGCGGACGTCGGTAACGGCCGCCTCGAAGGCTGCCGATGTCACGGAGTATCCGGTAAAAATCGGATGCCAGGGGCGGCGTTGCAGCGATGCCAGAGCGATGGTGATCGCCTGTTGTGCGCTCAGTCGAGGTCGGACTTTGGATACCCGTAGCGCGGTGACAGTCAGCCCGGGCAGATAAACCTTGATTGCTGTATCACTTCTGTTTGCGAAGGTGTCAAAAGTCAAAATTGGAACCGCAACTGCCAGGCAAACCGCAACCGCGATAGCCACCGACCAAGAACGGTGTCGAGTCCTCGCAGAAGCGGCACCTCCCAGGGAAAGTTCGCCATCCGCGAGGGGAGCAGCTGCAAGAGGCGTGTGATCTGTTATCTCGGCGGTTACTCGCTTTAACAAAGAGGAGATCATGTCGGAGCGCAGCTGGTCAGCCATTGCAGTTACCTCTCTCATTTGTTGAAGTAGTCCTCGCCGAGAATAGTCCTCAGCCGGGCTCGACCCTTGCGGAGCTGGCTGTCCACGTTCTGGGTCGAACAGCCCAGTATTCCCGCGATGGCAACCGTGCTCTGGTCCTCCACATGAGCGAGGACCAGGCAGAGCCGCATCCGCGCGGGGAGCTGGTGAATCGCGCGCAGCACGTCCATGGTTTCAACTTCCCAGCCGTCCGACAGGTTGGCCGGGTGGCTGTGCCCAAGCTGCGGTAGCAGCTCGCGGAGTAAGCGCTTGCGCCACCGGCCGGCGAGATGTACCGCGCTGATGCGAAGCCAAGGCCAGGCGGGGTCGGTCAAGTAGCCCGGCTTGCGGCGCTCCTGCCGGAGCGCGAGCAGAAACGTCTCCTGGGCGATCTCCTCTCCAGACGCGTGACCGCCAGTCAGCATCGAGGCCAAGCCGACCAGATGACGGTAGTGGGCTACATAGAGAGCGGCCACTCGAGCGTCAGGATCACTGGCCTGGTTGGTTGTCATGGGCGTGCGCATGGCCGTATCAGGCAAGGCGCTGAAATCCACACATCTAAATAGGCACGCCAGGGCAGAAAAACCAACCTGCACCTGGTTCGCTCGGGCCTGGGCCACTTGGTGCTCCCACTGGGAGTGGAGAGCGAGCGCGGTCGAGCGCTGTGGTCTAGGCGACCCTCAGACGGTCGCGCCGTCGGCGGAGGCCAGGTCTAAGTAGGCCGCCCGTTCCTGTTCGCTCAGCGGGGAACGGCCAGCGGAGAGAATCTTGACCCGCAGGAAGAGATCCCCGCTGGCTGCCGATGCCTTGAGTGCGGGGATGCCCTTGCCCGGGACGCGGAGCATTCTTCCCGGGGGGCAGTTGGGGGGAATCGTCACCTCCAATCTCCCGGCTGGGCCATCGGTCACCACCTTGCCACCCAGAGCGGCGCGGTAGTCGCGCACCGGTAGGTCCTGGTAGACGCTGCGAACCTTGACCTCGGTGCCGGGAGCCAACTTGAGCCGCACCTTGAGATACAAGTCACCCCGCTTGCCATCGCGGACACCGCTGGCACCTTCGCCAGCCACCCGGATCTTGGAGCCTTCGGTGACTCCCTTGGGGATGGTCACCTTGAGGGTTCGGCGCCGGTACTGGCGGCCCGTGCCCGAGCAGGTGGGACAGGTCTTGACTTCGACCTTGGTCGCGGTTCCGCCGCCGGAGCTGCTCTCGGCCACTCGGCCGCTGCCGCCGCAGGTGGGACAGCCTTCGACTATCGATACCTGCATGGTTCGCTCGCCGCCTTGCATGGCCTCGGCGAGAGTGACCTCGAGCTCATCCTCGGTATCTGGTCCCTTCTTACCAGCGCTGTTCTCCCGACGGAGTTTTTCCATCTGAGCGTCGACCCAGGGGTCGTTGGGGTCGCTCCCCCGGCTGCCGAAGAAGGTCTCGAAGAAGTCGCTGAAGCCTCCGAAGCGGGCGCCTGCCTGGTGGGCGGCCTCCGGGGACGGCCGCTGTGCCTGCCGGGGCCGGTTGGCCTGAGCCTTCTCCAGCTGTTCCCAGTCGGCTCCTAGGCGATCGTATTTGGCGCGCTTCTCGGGGTCCTTGAGCACCTCATAGGCCTCGTTGACACGCTTGAAGCGCTCGGTCGCCTTGGGGTCCTTGTTGACGTC
>PLDE01000049.1 GCA_003135035.1 Candidatus Dormiibacterota bacterium
GTTCCGCTCAGTCGACCTGGTGTCCGGTACAGTCTCGGGGGGGTGGTCGGCCCAGTGCTCGTTGTTGACGCCGAGCAGTGCGACGGTAATTCCGCCGGTGACAGGACCGCCGTCCTCTGCAGCCACGGTCGCGCCTAAGTCTTCTGTTATCCGTAATGGTAACGCGGCTGTTCCTGGTGCAACCAACTCCTACTACGAGTACTACTCGTACTACTCCGAGTGCACCTCGCGTCCCAGCGGCAACTGCCCTCTATACCAACAGGGTGCTACCACTCAGACGCCCACTCAGAACGGTCTAATTGTCTTGGATTTCGGCTCCCCTTGCTACCTTCCCGACGACCCCTCGGTATACGGCGTGGAGATGTTTTTCCAACCTACTTGTATAAGCGATGCTTCGCTTACACCTATGGTCGAGAACTGGATCAGTGGCTATGAGGCCCAGAACCCAAACAGCAGCGTCAACCTGACGCTGGCGCTAGGCACAAGCAACAGCTACAATGGAGTCGACCCGAACTACGCTCTGACCGCAGCGCAGATGACTGCCTCTGGACAGGACTGGTATCAGAATCTCGTGGGCGCGATTTCGGTTCAAGGGTTGCCCTCACCTCTGACCGTCTGGGGCGGTGATGACATGGAGCAGTCGTCCGACAATAACTGGTCGCAGGGAGCGCCTACCGTGGCGTGGGTACAGGGCTTTGGCGCCGCTTCCCCATCCCACTCCACATGTCAGCTTGGCCAGAGCGGTTACTTGGCCGACTACGGCGACGACATTCTTGGCGGGACGGGGGCAGAAGACGGGTGGACCGTGACGCAGGTCTATGACGTCGCTTGGGGTATGCCCGCGGCATGCGCCGAGCCGGAGATCTACTTCTCGGACATGGCCACCGAGTGGGAGGCCCTAAACCAGTGGGCCGCGGGTTCGGGATTAAGTCCCATTAGTTTCTCTGGCGTGATGACCGAGGTAGAGTCAGGGACGCTCAGCCCCTATATGGCGTGGAGTGCTCTAGAGTCTGATTCGGGGCAGAGCCCCGAGATTCCGTCGATTACCACCATTGCCTGGACGCTACAGGGACAACCTCCGCCATCTCCGAGCGTGGCGATGCTCCGCCCCAGCGAGGGTCCAACCTCGGGTGGTAGCCAGGTTGTCATCTACGGTTCCTCTTTCCTAGGAGCAGAGTCAGTCGATTTCGGGGGCGATCCGGCTACGAGCTTTGTCATCGACGACGCGGATCTAATCACAGCAGTCGCCCCCAGTGGATCGGCAGGACAAGTCGAGATTACGGTGACCACCCCCGAAGGCCCCAGCGCGGTCGCTGCGGGAGCTCAGTACACCTACGCCGTGGGGCCCTTGGTCGGTAATGTCTCGCCGCACTCCGGACCAGTGGGCGGTGGTACGACCATGACTATCACGGGTAGTGACTTCGACGGTGCCGGGATCATGGTCACCGGAGTACATATCGGCTCGACCGCCATCACGTCAGCCTGCCCAGCGCCATCGTGTTTTACGGTCGACAGTCAGTCGCAGATTTCCGCGACGCTCCCAAGCCACCCTGCGGGACAGGTGGACGTGACCGTCACCACCTCTGTGGGCACGACCCCCACAGGGGATGGCGACAAGTTTACCTTCGAGACTCCGGAGCTGGTTGCCGTCAATGGGAGCGGCACTTGGCGGACCACTTCGACTTTCACAGGGTTCAGCCCACCGGTTCAAGCCTCGCAGGTACCCTTCTACGGGACGGTAGCGACCCTGATCGGTGACGTAAACGGAGACGGCATCCCTGATCTGATCGCAGTCAACACCAACAGCGTCTGGGTGATGCTGGGGACGAGCACTGGCTTCCTTGCGCCGGAAGAATGGTCCTCGGCCCCATTCTCCGGAAGTCAGGCGACCATTGTTGGCGACGTGACTGGTGATGGCATGACCGATCTGATTGCTGTCAACGGGAATAGCACTTGGGTCATGCTGTCAGACGGCACCGGGTTTCTTCCCCCCGCGGCCTGGTCGTCGGAGCCGTTCTATGGGAGTAGTGCGACCCTGGCGGGCGACGTAAGCGGCGATGGCATGGCGGACTTGGTCGCAGTGAACGCAACCAGCACGTGGGTGATGGCGTCGACAGGCACGGGATTTACCTCTCCCGAGGAATGGTCGTCATCAGCGTTTTACGGGACGCAGGCAACAGTGGTTGGCAGCGTCACGGGAAGTGGAGCGGCGGACTTGGTCGCAGTGGATGCAAGCAGCACGTGGGTGATGGCGTCGACAGGCACNNGGGTGATGGCGTCGACAGGCACAGCGTTTACCTCCCCTGCAAACTGGTCATCCTCAGCATTCTATGGGACGCAGGCGACGCTTCCTCTGGACGCCAACGGTGATGGGAGCGTCGACCTTATCGCGATGGATGCCGAGCAAGTTTGGGTGATGGCCTCGGATGGGGTGGCGTTCGAACCTCCCGCGACCTGGCTGAACGCACCCTTCTACGGGAGTATTCAAACGCTGGAAGCAGGTTAGGCGCCGCCGTTATAAGGCGGTCTTGGAACGCGGCATGGAGTGGCCCCGGCGGTGAGGGACGGTCTATTCTCAGACAGATGGTCGACCGGGCAGCGAAGGTGGATCGTCCCAAACGGCGCACCTGCTGCCAGCAGTGTCAAGTCTGAGATCGATGCCTAGGCTCCAGCTGCGTCAGTGAGCGCTGGAAAGGGGCTGGGCCCGGGCGTGTCCCTCGGCCCCCGCAAGAGCCGCCGTGCTCCTGCCGGCGACGTTCAAGGCAGTCCACTCAGCATGCTTGGCTACGGCGTTCCCGCCAGAGAGGAGCGCGTGGATGGTGACCGGACCCAGTTGACANNCAGTTGAACTGATCCATATCATCCGGGCCAAAAAGCAGGGTCCTACTCCATGGGGCAAACCTGCTTGATGCCGCCCACTCAGTTTCTGCCTAAGTTCCCGTACAGACACTTGCGCTTACAGATGTGACCAGCGTTGGAGCTGGTCAGCGGTCGGCCGCCCCGGGTCGGTCAGCTCCACTCAGGCACGCGACCAGCTGGGCCGTCACTTGATTAGAGTCACAAGATCTGGAGTGGAGCGGTCACTTGACTCCAAGTAAAGATAGGGGGTCGAGTACCCGTGCCATTGTAGGCAACTTCCGACCCGGACAGCCAGAGGATCGTGTTCTTGGGAGAGGGAGGCAAAGGTGATCTCTTGATCTGGCGCCGGGCTGGGGACGTCGGATAGGATGTACGTCCCGTTTGAAACACCGGCGGAATACGAGATCAACATCCAGTGAAAGTCTGACAGCTCCGTGCCGCTGGGCAGATCTATCCTGAATTCGTTCGCTAAGCCCCCTACCTCTGTCTCGAGGACGCCTGCGGTTCTTGACGGTGGTCTTACGTGGTAGCTCACCCCGTCGGGGCCCGGAACCACGTGGCTCGGCGGGATCCCAAAGTCAGCACTTTGGACCGCAGTACTCTCACGGAGCGGCTCGAGAATGTCACCCCTGCTCAGGGCATAGAGGCTCAGTTGACTGAGCTCGCCATGTATAACGTCCTCGGGGAGGGTGAGGTGGAAGCCGCTTTCTAAGGTGCCGGGCGCGTGCAGCGCCGCAGCGACATCTGGGCGTGTAGTGGCGGGAACCACAGAGCCAACCACTTTACCTCGGACGACCGCGACAACTCGGATGGCCGGTCCTCGACCGGCTGCGTTGACCGCCCAGCCAGACAGCGAGATTGTCCCTCCGGCGGCAACTCGGTCCGCCGTGACAGCGATAGCCCCGCGTCCGGGGGAAGGTGGGCCCGGTGAGAGGAAGTTAGGTATGAAGCCCCACGAACAGGCTGGAGAGTCCGAGTAGAGCGCCTGTTCACTCAACTGCGGCTTCACACTGAGGCCGGATGGGAGTTGGGGCGACTTAGTAGCGCTATCACGAACCATGACTAGCTCGCCGTCTATAGAAAGTAGTGGATGATAGGTATCCAGGAGATACTGGCTCACGTCATAGTGGCGCACCATGTTAGGCATTCCGTCCCACCACGGTAGGCCTATCGTAGAACTACTGAAAATGACAACCTTCGGCCGACTGGTCCTAAGGTCCTGAATCAATTCGTCTTGGGCGAATACCGGCTGAGCCATACTTACTTGAAAGAATCGGGTTCCCGGAAGGCGGTCAAGGAGGAAGTAATATAGAAGTGGAGCATTGGTGAAATCGAAGACCGGACCATTTGAGCCAGCGTAGCGCGCAAGCACCTTGCGCATGTCGCTGACCAGATGTTCACTTATCGTCCCAGGGGCGGTGTAGCCGAGGGACCGTGACAACGGTTCCGATGCCACCGTGGGGTGATAGCGACTGTTGAGGGAAGTTACGTACCGGGCGGGAGCCAGGAACCCCAGGCGTGAAACCACTGTTGCCGGTAGGGCCAATCCTACCAAGGCGAGAACGATAATGACGGTGGCAGAAGGGCTGGTCGCAAGCAATCCTGATAGGCGCCGAGGCCAGTGGGTGAGCACGGCGGGCCTGATTCCAGCCGCCACCGTCGGCCCCTGACGAATCCAGTCGACGAGCCGATGAGCCCAGAGGATGATGAGCGGCACCACGATCCAGAGGACCTCCAGCACGTGGGGTACGTCGTCTCGGCCGAGCTCCTTTGTGTAGTAAAGGAGAACGAACCCAGCCGCCGCCAGGGTCACCCACTCCTCCACCGTAGGGTCCCGCCGCGCGCCCAGCCTTGCCACAATCAGCCAGATGGTTGCGAGCACTAGGACGATAGGCAAGGCAGCCCAGAAGTCGGTGATTCTCGAGCCCAGCCACGCTATCGGTATACCGCCCGTCAGAGCGTG
>PLDE01000092.1 GCA_003135035.1 Candidatus Dormiibacterota bacterium
AGGTCGGTCTCCCGTGATCCAGGCGGTCAGCCAGCCCGCGATGGCCAGGCCCAAGGAACTCGCGGCCACCCCGAGCGGGAGCCGGGCCCGGGCCAATTGCGGGAAGAGGACCAACACGGTGCAGACGCCCGCGCCGCAGGCGAGGTAGACGAGGCTCCAGAGCAACATCAGAGCGTTCTCAGTTCGAGCCGACGGTAGTCAGCGGTACCGCTGCCAGCGTCACGCTCGCCTCCGCGGCGCATGCGGGGAGGCGGGAGTGGTTATCAGCCGCAGGAGGCGAATGAGGAGCCAAGCCGCCAGGGTGTAGATCACGATTGCCACCAGGGCCGCCCAGAAGCCGGTATGAGCGACCGTGGGAACACTGCGATGGCTGAGGACTCCCACGAAGGGACCGGCTAACCAATTGCCGACATTGATCACCACCCGGACGAAACTGGAATCTCCAGCGGCGATGGCCCGGAGTCCGAAATCCAGGGCCAGGAAGAGGTCAACCACCGCCAGGCAGAACCAGATCAACTCCCCCAGGCGAAAGCCTCCCGCCCCGGCGGCCCGTGGAGAAGGAGCCGGCTTCAGCCCCTGGGAGTCACTGTTAGCCTCGGCGGCGTCAGACCCTACCGGTGTGCTCTCCGGAGCGCCGGTAGGGCCTGACTCGCGGGTGACCGGCTCTGGGGCCCACGGCAAGGGGGCGGGATCAGCCGCGATCAGGGAATCGGTGGGGGACTCGGCGGACTCCGGCGAGTCGGGTTCGAACTCCTTCCAACCGAAGTCGCGACTCATGCAAGGCCTCCACAGATGAGCTCCTCCGCTCGGCCCGCGTAAGCAAGCTGAACCGGACAGGACTTCTGGTCCTGGGCACCCCTCGCACGATTACAACACTTCAGAAGAGTCTTCGTTTCCTGAGGGCCGACCCAGCCCGGCCTCGCTGGGCAACCGCGCTGGGAGGCCGTATGGCGCTGCTAACCGCCCGAACTGATCCAACCGCAGTCGCGACCTCCCCTAGATCCGTTCGGCGACGCTCTGGCCCTGAACGAAGAAGAGGAGATAGTCGGGTCCGCCCGCCTTGGTGTCGGTGCCACTCATGTTGAAACCCCCGAAGGGATGGACACCCATGTAGGCGCCGGTGCTGCGCCGATTGATGTAGAGGTTGCCGACATGGAATTTATCCTTCGCCTGGGCGATCCGCTGCGGGTCGCGACTGAAGTAGGAGCCCGACAGCCCGTAGTCGGTCCCGTTGGCGATGGCGAGTCCCTGCTCGGCGTCCTTGGCTCTGATCACGGCCAGCACCGGGCCGAAGATCTCCTCCTGAGCGATCCGGGCATCCGGCGCGACCCCGGCGAAGATGGTCGGCTCGATCAGGTGACCGTCTCCCGGGCCATGGCCGCCACCCAAGAGCAGCTCTCCCTCACGGCGTCCGATCTGCAGGTAGTCGAGGATCTTCTCCTCGGCTGAGCCGTCGATGACCGGGCCCACGGTGACCTCAGGATCGATGGGATCGCCCATGCGCAGACGCTTGGCCAGCTCCACAACCCGGCCCACCACCTCGTCGTAGACGCCATCGACGAGCACTGCCCGCGACCCCGCCGAGCACTTTTGCCCCTGGAAGCCGAAGGCGCCGGCGGTGATCGCCTGGGCCGCCCATTCGAGATCAGCTGTCTCATCCACCACCACCGCATTCTTACCGCCCATCTCCAGCTGCACCCGCTTGAGCCAGAGCTGGCCGGGATGGACCCTGGACGCTCGTTCATAGATGCGAACTCCGACCTCGCGGGAACCGGTAAAGGCGACGAAGCGGATCTGGGGGTGGTCGACCAGCGCCTCGCCGACCACGGAACCTGGGCCGGTGATCAGGTTGATCACCCCGGGCGGGAGGCCCAGCTCGAAAAATATCTCCACCAACCAGGCGGCCGTGGTGCTCGAGGTCTCCGCCGGCTTGAGAATGACGCAGTTGCCGGCCACCACCGCCGCGGTCATCATCCCGGTGGCCAGCGCCAGGGGAAAGTTCCAGGGCGAGATCACCGCGCCGACCCCGAGCGCCAGGTAGCGGAACTCGGTCAGTTCCCCGGGCCATGGCGCCATCCGATCCCGATCCTTGAGCTCCAGGGCCTGGCGGGCATACCACTCCATCAGGTCGACCACCTCGGCGACCTCGCCATCCGCCTCGTCCCATGCCTTGCCGACCTCGTAGACCATCAGCGCCGCCAGTTCGCTGCGCCGCTGGCGGACCACCTGGGCGGCCCGGAGCAGCAGCTGGGCCCGCTCCTCGATGGGGGTTCGCGACCAGCCCGGGAAGGCCTTCCACCCGGCACCGACGGCACGCTCGACGTCCTCCGGGCGGCCGCAGGCGTGGCGGCCAATTACCTGCTCGGGATGGGCCGGGTTGTAGGACTCAATCCGCTCGGGAGTCTCGACGCGCTCTCCGCCGATCACCAGTGGGTAGTCCCGACCGAGCCGGTCACGGACCGTGGCGAGGGCCTTCTCGAAACTCTGCCGGTTGCTGGGAACCGCAAAATCCAAGGTCGGCTCGCTTCGAAAGGGCGCCAGGGGCATGAGTCATCCTCCTCGTCAATCAGTCTGAGCGTGGGGCGGCCCCTGCCGGGGCCACGATCGGCAACCCGCTAGCGGCGCACCAGGTTGCGGGCCAGGAAGAGCACGTTGGCCGGTCTCTCTGCCAAGCGCCTCATGAAGAAGGGGTACCAGTGGGTGCCGTAGCAGGTGGCCACCAGCACGGTGAAGTTCTTCTTGAGGAGATCGCGCTGCAGCTGGGGCCGGATCCCGTAGAGCATCTGAAACTCGAAGCGGTCGCGGGCGACCTGGCGCTCGGTGGTGTAGGCAATGGCGTGCTCGATCATCCGCTCGTCGTGGGTGGCGATCGCGGTGTAGCCAGCACCACCGAGCGACATCTCCATCATCCGCAGGTAGTTGGCGTCTACCTCCGCCTTGTCGGTGAAGGCGACTTCACGGCTCTCCAGGTAGGCGCCCTTGACCAAGCGCAGGTTGGGATCGAGAGGCAGGAGGGCCTCCAGATCTCCCACCGACCGGCGTAGACAGGACTGCAGGACGGCGCCGACATTGTCGAAGCCCCGGGCGCGGAGCTGGCGGTAGATCCTCAGGGTGGCCTCGACGTGGACCGAGTCCTCCATGTCGATACGCATGGTCATGCCCAGCTCCGAGGAGAGCGTCAGCAGCTTGGCCATGTTGGTCTCGGCCAGGTCCTCGCCCTGGTCGAGACCCATCAGGGTGAGCTTGATCGCGACATTGCATCGCAAGTTCTCAGCGACCAGTCGGCGGATCAACGTCTCGTACTCGGCCACCGCCCGGTCGGCGTCAGCGGCGCTGGAGACCGCCTCCCCGAGCAGAGTGGCATTGCACTTGAAGCCCTGCTCGTTGAGGGTGCGGATCGCCGCGACGCACCGATCGAGGGTCTCGCCGGATACGAAACGGGAAGCCCCCAGGCGCATTCCAAAGCGATTCATGAACGCCTTGGTGGCCCGGTTCTGGGCGGCGGCCAGGATGGTGGCACGGGCCAATCCGTTCAGGGAGGGCAAGTGCTCAGGCGACCTCGGCCGGAAGTCGTCGGGCGAAGCGGAAACAGATTGCTGCCATCGACTGGACCTTTGTCTCCCCTCAGAAGTGCTCGAGCAGCCAGGCATGGACGGCCGGAACCTGCTCGACCAAGAGGCTGAGATGGCCGGCGTCGGGAAGGTAGTGCCACTCAGCCTGAGGCAGCTTAGCCGCCAGCCATAGGCCGTGGGCGAGCGGAACCATGAGGTCGTGCTGGCCCTGCCAGAGTTGGAGTGGCACTCGGATCCCCGCCAGCTCGAAGCCCCAGGGGCGGACGAAGGCGAGGTCGTCGTCGATCCAGCCGTCCGCGCCTGCGCAGACGGCCTCGGCGAGAATCGAGACGAACCAGTCGCCCAGATGCTCGCGCATGGCCGCCTGATCGGTAGGCGACAGGATCGACTCCATCTCTTCGATCATCCCTTCGACAGTTACAGGCATCCCCTGGGCAGCTGCCTCATGCAGGGGACGGGTGGCCGCCTCGCCTTCGAGGATCGCTTGGAACTCCTCGACGTTGGCTTGGCCCATCCCCGCCAGGAAGTCGAGTCCTTCCGCGCCATAGGGCGCGGGGCTGGCGATGGTGGCGGCCGCCACCACGCGGTCGCCCAGGAGCGCGGCGCAGCTCAGCGCATGCGGTCCCCCGCCCGAGTAACCCCAGGTGGCCAGCCGGGATATCTCAAGGTGGTCAGCGATTGCAGCCACGTCGTCGGCCGCCGCACTGACGGAACGACCCGGTGAGCGTGGGGAGCGGCCATACCCTGGCCTGGAGTAGCCGATCAACCGGATTCCCTTCTCCTCGGCGTCAGAGAGCCAGCCCTGGAACAACTGCCTCGCTCCCGGAGTGCCGTGGTGCACGAGGACGGCGGGGTCGCCAAGCTTGCCGCCGTCGATCACGTCGAGCCGGCGACCCTGGGGGGTCTCCAAGATGCGCTCGCGGATCTCCACGTCCCTGCCCTCCTCGAATTTGCTCCCTCCGCCGCCCGAGGCGCCTGCCCCGATCTTGGTTCTCAGTCGGGACGGCTCTACCTCAGCGGACTTCTCGCTGCAGGCGCTGGTCCAAGAGGGTAGCGCAGGCGTGGACGGCCTCGAGGTGAGGCACGGGAACGGGGATCAGCGCTGCCAGCTCCACCACGGCGCCAACCGTCGCGCCCAATTCCAATGGCCGGCCGGCCTCGACGTCCTGAAGCATCGATGTCTTGTGAGCCCCTGCCCTGGCCGCTCCCTGGATCCGCTTTTCGATTCCCACCGGAATCTCGATCCCGATCATTCTCCCCACTGACTCCACCTCCTCCATCATCGCGCGGGCCAGTCCGACGGCGCGCACGTTGGAGGTGATCTCAGCCAAGGTCGCCCCCGTGAGGGCCGAAATCGGGTTGAAGCTGGCGTTGCCGAGAAGCTTGAGCCAGAGCTCCGGACGGATCTGCGCTTGCACCGGAGCCTTGTAGCCGGCTCGACGAAGAGCCTGGGCCACCTCCTCGACCCGAACCGACGTGCTCCCGTCCGGCTCGCCCAAGCTGATCCGATTGCCCTCCAGGTGCTCGATCACCCCCGGTTCCGTGACCCGGGCAGCGGAGTACACGACGGAGCCCATGACTCGGCTCTTATCGATGCTCCGGGAGATGATGCCTTGGGGATCCACCGCTTCCAGCCGGGTCCCCTCCCAGGGCCCTCCGAAGCTGTCGAAGAACCACCAGGGGATCCCGTTCTGGGCACTGACAACGCTGGCCCGGGGTCCCAGCGCCTTGCCCACCCGCTCTGCCAGGGCGGGCAAGGCGTGGGCCTTGCCCGCGACAAAGACCACATCAGCCTGGCTCAAGGCAGTGAGCTCATCAGTGCAGGGCGGATGGACAGTGAAGT
>PLDE01000044.1 GCA_003135035.1 Candidatus Dormiibacterota bacterium
GATCACCCCGAGGCCCGTGGGTGAAAGGATGGTGGGCCGGGCGGCAACGCCGTCCCCGATCACCGCCACCCCGGCGCCATCGCGCGCTGTCGCGGGCAGCGCCTCGCCTGTGTACATCACCAAGATCACGCGCAGGTAGTAGAAGAGTGAGACGGCCGAGGTCAGAATCCCCCAGATGGCTAAGGGCAACTGTCCGTCATGGATGGCCGCGGCGAAGAGGAAGAACTTCCCGAAGAAGCCCGCGGTGAGGGGAAAACCGGCCAGGGAGAGCATGAACACCGACATCAGTCCCGCCAAGAGAGGTTGCCGTTTCGCCAGGCCCGCCAACTCCGAGTAGCGATCACAGTCCTCGCCGCGCTGGCTGAGCAAGGTGATCACCGCAAAGGCGCCTGTGTTCATGAAGGCGTAGACCGCCAGGTAGTAGAGCGAGGCCTGAGTGCCGTCCGGCCGGCCCACCGCCACCCCGATCAGGATGTAGCCTGCCTGGGCGATACCCGAGTAGGCGAGGAGGCGCTTGATCGAGGTCTGGGCTACCGCCACCACGTTGCCGTAGACCATCGACACGATGGCGACCAGGGCAATCGGTATCTCCCATTCCGAACGGTAGGGAGCGAAGGTCGCCGAGAACAAGCGCAGCAGCACGGTGAAGGCAGCGACCTTGGTCGCGACCGACATGAATGTGGTGACCAAGACCGGCGACCCCTGATAGACGTCAGGGGTCCACCAGTGGAAGGGCGCCGCTGACACTTTGAAGAGCAGGCCCACCGCGAGCAGCGCCAGGCCCGCCAGGAGCATGGGATCGATCGGTCCTCGAACTGCCGATTGGGTCACTGCTTGGTGAATCCCGGTGAGCATGGTGTTCCCGGTCTCGCCGTAGATGAGGGCCATGCCGTAGACCAGGAAGCCCGAGGCGAAGCCGCCCAAGAGGAGGTACTTGAGGGCCGCCTCCTGGGGCAGGCGCTCGCCGCGGGCGAACCCCGCCAGCACGTAGAGGGGAATCGAGAGCAGTTCGATGCCCAGGAAGATGACGATCAGATTGGTGGCGCCGTCGAGCACCAGCATTCCCGTCACCGACGCCAGCAGGAGGATGTAGAACTCCCCCTCCTCCATCCCCCGGCGACGCAGATAGCCCGGGCTGAGGGCGACCACCGCCAGCGCGGTTAGCAGCACGACCAGGTCGGAGAAAAGGGCGAAGCGGTCGTCGGCGAAGGCGCCATCAAATATCAGCGAGTGGACCGGATTGACGACCCACTGGCCAATCACCGCGCCTAGGCCGGCGAGCAGCACGAAGGCACTGATGGCGGGCAGGAGGGGATGCCCGCGCCGGCGCACGAAGAGGTCAGCGATGAGCACCACGACGGCCCCGAAGCCGACGATCAGCAGGGGCAGGATCCCGACCAGGTCCGAGGACGGAATAAAGCGCAGCGGATACCACGCCGGAGCCGCCGTCGCCAGCTGGATTCCGGCTCCGATCATGGCCCCGACCTCGGGGAGGCGGGACCGAGGCTGGCGGCGGTGCTGGCGGTGGTCGCCGACCCCCGGTTGACCGCTGAAACGTACTGGCCGGCGCTGAATCTGGTAAAGCGAATCACCGGTCCGGGATAGACCCCGATCACGATGATCAGCGCTACCAGGGGCGCCAACACCGCCAGCTCGACCGCTCCCACGTCGAGACGCCCGAGCCGCAGCATGGCGCGATCGGCAGACAACTCCACCTGACCGTTGGGCAGGCGCAGTCGTCCCTGGGTAACTCCTTGATAGAGGCGCAGCATGTACCAGCAGGCGAGCACCACCCCGAGGCTGGCTACGACGGCCCAGGGGGGTGACACCTGGAAAGCGCCGAGCAGGGTGAGGAACTCACCCACGAACGAACTCAAGAGCGGCATGCCGAGACCGGCCAAAGCGGCGACCAGAAAGAGTCCGGCCAGGATCGGCATCGGTTTGGCCAAGCCGCCCAGCTCACGGAGATCACGGGTGGCGAAGCGAGCTTCGTAGGCGCCGATGCAGATGAAGAGCGCGGCGATGATCAGGCCGTGGTTGACCATCTGGATGATGGCCCCGTTGATCCCGTCGATATTGAGGGTGAAGATCCCCAGGACGATGAACCCCAGGTGGCTGATGGAGGCAAAGGCAACGATGCGTTTGATGTCGCGCTGGGCCAGCGCGGAGAGCGCGCCATAGAGAATGCTGAGCACCCCCAAGCCCATCATCAGGGGCTGGAAGGTATGGCTGGCCTGGGGGAAGAGGGTGAGATCGTAGCGGATGAATCCGAAGGCTCCCAGCTTGCTCACGATCCCGGCAAAGAAGACCAGGAAAGACGTCGTCCCCGAGCTGTAGGCATCCGGCAGCCAGGAGTGGAAGGGCACCAGCGGCACCTTGATGGCGAAGGCCAAGGCAAAGGCCAAGAACATCCAGTCCTGAGCATTGAGCAGGCTGAAACTGTGCCCGAACAAGGTGAGCACCGAGCCTGAACTGGTGTTGACGAAGGACTCGGCGGCGATCAGGGTGGGTACGTCGAAGGTGTAGACGCCGGTGCTGGCCCCGCTGATGAAGTAGACGCCGATGATCGCCAGCAACATGAAGAGACTGCCGGCGACCGTGTAGATGATGAATTTGAGGGCGGCCCGGCCCCGGTTTTCGTCACCCCAGCCGATCATGATGAAGTAGAGCGGGACCAGGGCCGCTTCCCAGAAGAAGTAGAAGAGGATGAGGTCGAGGGACATGAGCACCCCCATCACCCCGACCTCGGACAGGAGCATCAGCACAGCGAATGCGCGGACGCGGTCCTGATTGCGGCTGAGGGTGATGGCGGCGAGGAAAAAGAGCAGGGTGGCCAGGGCGATCAGCCAAACCGAAAGCCCGTCCACGCCCACGTGGTAAGAGAAGTTGATCGGCGGCGGGCCCGCCTGGTTGAGCGCGTTGTTGCCCTCGTTGAAGGCGGCATGGGTCGCCGACAGCGACGCCCCGGAGTGCAGCCAGGCGACCTGCTCTTGGAACTGGAAGCTGATTGGGCCGGTGATCGACTTCAGCGAGGAGCCATCGGCGGTGCCATGGAGCTGAGCGTCTGAACTGGGAGGCACGGCCAGGAAAGCCACCAGCAAGACGCAGGCCAGGCCCAGGGTAGCCGCCGTGGTGACCAGCAGGACCAAGCGGGCTAACCGTGGTCGCGTCGCCGGCACGGCCAGGATCACCAGCAACCCCACCAGGGGAACGGCGAGCATCACGCTGAGAATGGGCCAGCTCATGCCAGACGCAGCCCCAGGACGACCAGACCGATCACCGCGCAGACGAAGAAGACGAGCGAGTAGTCCCGAAAGAAGCCGGTCTGCATGGTGCGGAGATCGTCGGCGAGGGTGGAGACTCCGTCCTTGACACCGGCCACCAGATTGTCGAAGAGGTGTGGTTCCAGGACCTGGCGAACCGTCTCCGCCAGGGCCAAGGTCGGGCGCACCAGGGTCACGTCGTAGATCTCGTCCCAGTAGAACTTCTGCAGCGAGAGCTGATAGAGCCAGGGCAGATGGCGGCTGATCAGATCGGCCGAGATCAGCCGCCGCCCGTAAACCAGCCAGGCTATGGTCAGCCCGCCCACGCTGAGCGCGGTGCCCACCAGCAGGGCGAGCGCCTGAACGCCATCGCTGGCATGGGCCGCCGGCGTGCCCAGCACCGGCTGCAGGAATTCACTGAAGAGAGTAAGCGGGCGGAAGCCGAAGAAGTCGATGTTGAGGAAGCCCACCACCGTCGCCAGAAAAGCCAGCACCAGTACCGGGATCAGCATCACCGGCCGGGCCTCGTGGGCGGCACTCGCCCGGCTCGTCGCCGGCTGTCCCCGGAAGGCCATCCAGACCACACGGAAGATGTAGAAGCTGGTCAGCACGTTGACGGACACCCCGAGAAGCCAGAGCCAGGGGACCGCCGGACCGAGCGCCAGACCCGAGCTGAGCAGCTCCTCTTTGCTGAACCAGCCAGCGAAGAAGGGAATCCCGGCCAGGGCCAGCGAGCCCACCAGGAACGCTCCGAAGGTCAGCTTCATCCGCGTCGAGAGTCCGCCCATGGACCGAATGTCCTGTTCATCGTGCAGGGCGTGGATCACGTTTCCGGCGGCCAGGAAGAGCAGCGCCTTGAAGCAGGCGTGGGTGAAGAACTGGAACATCCCGGCGCTGTACGCGCCCACCCCCACCGCAAAAATCATCAGGCCAATCTGGCTCATGGTCGAATAGGCGATGACCCGCTTGATGTCGAACTGGGTGCAGCCGATGATTGCAGCCATCAGGGCGGTGCCGATCCCCACGGCCGCGACGATCCCGGCCGCAATCGGCGCCTGTTGATAGATGGGATGGAAACGCGCGATCAGGTACACCCCCGCGGTCACCATCGTGGCCGCGTGGATCAGGGCCG
>PLDE01000045.1 GCA_003135035.1 Candidatus Dormiibacterota bacterium
TCGATCTTGTCGTAGTCGATCTCCGGAAAGACCAGCTGCTCCACCAGACCCAGGGTCAAGTTGCCGTGACCATCGAAGCGGGCCGCAACGCCCCGGAAGTCGCGAATCCGGGGCAGAGCGATGCTCACCAGACGGTCGACGAACTCGTACATGCGCGTGCCGCGCATGGTCACCTTGAGCCCCACCGGCATGCCCTCGCGGAGTTTGAAGGCGGCCACCGACTTGCGCGCCTTGCGAATGGTGGGCTGCTGACCCGTGACGATGCGCAGGTCGTTGGTGGCGGCATCGAGGGCCTTACCATTGGTGCTGGCCTCGCCGATGCCGATGTTGACGACCACCTTCTGCAGCTTGGGCACCTGCATCACGTTGAGGTAGCCGAACTCGTTGACCATGCCGGGGACCACGGTTTCCCGGTAGCTTTCCAGCAATCTCGGCGTCGCCGCCAGAACTGTACTCATGCCCGGGGCGGCCTCAGGTAGGCCTTGTCACAGCGCTTGCAGTAGGCCACGAACTGATCACCTTCGAGACGGCGACCGAGCCGGGTCGGCTGGTCGCAGTTGAGGCAGATCAACTGCACGTTGCTGTAGTGCAAAGGAGCGGGAAAGTCGATCACGCCGCCCTGCATCGCGGTGGTGCCCCCACGCCGAGCACCGGCGCGCTGATGACGCTTGCGGATGTTGACCCCGTTGACCACGATCCGCTGCTCGGCGGAAAGGGTGCGCTCGACCACGCCTCGCTTGCCCCGCTCCGCGCCCGCGATGACAACCACCGTGTCTCCCGAGCGAATGTCCAGGGCGCGCACGTGCGGCACCGGCTCATTCCGACGGCGGCGCAAGGCTAGAGCACCTCCGGAGCCAGGGAAACGATCTTCATGAAGTTGCGGTCGCGCAATTCCCTGGCCACCGGGCCAAAAATGCGCGTGCCGCGGGGATTGTTCTGGGGGTTGATCAGCACGGCGGCGTTGTCGTCGAAGCGAATCCGGGTACCGTCCGGCCGGCGGCACTCCTTGGCGGTCCGCACCACCACCGCCTTGACCACGTCGCCCTTCTTCACCCCGGAATTGGGCTGGGCGACCTTCACGGCCGCCACGATGACGTCGCCCAAGGACGCGTAGCGGCGCGCCGAGCCACCCATGACTCGAATGCAGAGGATCTCTCTGGCTCCGCTGTTGTCAGCCACCTTGAGCACCGTCTCCTGCTGAATCAAGGGCTACCTGGCCTTCTCGACGACTTCCACGACCCGCCAGCGCTTGGTCCGACTGAGCGGCCTCGTCTCCATGATCCGGACCCGGTCTCCGGTGTGGCACTGATTGGTCTCGTCATGAGCCTGCAAACGGTGGCTGCGCCGGAGGACCTTGCGGTAGAGGGGGTGAGCGCGCAGCTCCTCCACCTCGACCACCACGGTCTTCTCCATCTTGTCGCTGACGACCATGCCCACCCGGACCTTGCGCCGCTCGCGGACTACAGCTGCGGTCTCGCTCATCCGACGCTCCCGGTCGCATCCTCGATGGCGCGGGCTCGGATCAGGGTGTGCACGCGAGCGATGCCGCGGCGAATCTCGCGGATCCGACGATGCTGCTCCAGCTGCCCAGTGGCCCGCTGCAGGCGCAGTTGCAGTAGCTCCTGACGGCGGTCGCGGAGAGCTTCCTCCAAGCCGATGTCGTCGAGCTCACGCAACTGCTGGACTTCGATGGTGCGCTTGGTCACTCGCCACCTTCCGAGGTGCCCGCATCCTCGCGCGCGACAAAGCGAGTCTTGACCGGCAGCTTGTGGGCCGCCAGACGCATCGCCTCCTTCGCTGTATCCAAGGCCACACCATCCATCTCAAACAGGATTCGACCCGGCAGGACCACGCTCACCCAGCCCTCGGGGTTTCCCTTGCCGGAACCCATGCGGGTCTCGGCGGGCTTCTTCGTGATCGGCTTATCCGGGAAAACGCGAATCCAGATCTTACCGCCTCGGCGAACATGCCTGGTCATCGCCCGCCGGGCCGCCTCGATCTGGCGGTTGGTCATCCAGCAGGGCTCCAGCGCCTGCAGGCCGTAGGGGCCAAAGGACAGCGAGGAGCCCCGGTAGGCGGCACCAGTCATCCGACCTCGGTGCTGCTTGCGGTGTTTGGGGCGGCGGGGAATCAACATCTCACTCGCCCTCTTTGGACTTGGCCGCCGTCTTGCGCGGCGCCGCCTTGGGTTTCGCGACCGCCTTGGGCTTGGCCTTGGCGGCTGCCGGCTTCTTCACCACCGGCACCTTGGCGGCCGCGGTCTTGGCGACGGCAGGCGCGGTAGACGCCGCCTTGGCAGCGGTCCGACGCGTCGGCTTGGGCTTAGCCTTCGGCTCTGCGTCCGCGGTCGTGGCCTGGGCGCGGGGCTTGGCCTCGGTTTTCTCGGCAGCAGGGACCGGGGCCCCCTCGGAAACCATCTTGGCCGCCTCGTCCGCCGGCGAAGCTGCCTCGACCAGGGGAGCCGTCTCCACTGCGCTGGCCAGCGCAGCTCGTGATTCCGGGGGAGCTGTCTCCTGGACGGGGGTCGCGGTCACCTCGGGTTCGCTGAAATCGCCCCGGTAGATCCAGGCGCTGACCCCGATCTGACCGAAGGTGGTCTTGGCCTCGGCCTGGCCGAAGTCGATGTCGGCCCGGAGCGAGTGCAGGGGCACGCGGCCATCTCGGTCCCACTCGCGCCGACTCATGTCTCCACCGCCGAGGCGACCGGAGACCTGGATCCGCACCCCCTTGGCACCGGCCCGCATTGAGCGCATCACCGATTGCTTGACCGCGCGCCGGAAGGCAATCCGCTTCTCCAGCTGGTTGGCGACGTTCTCGGCCAGCAACTGAGCGTCCAACTCGGGGGTCTTGATCTCCTGGATGGTGACCCGCACCTTCTTGCCCGAGATTCGCTCCAGGTTGTCCCGGAGGGCGTCGACCGATGCCCCGCTCCGACCGATGACGATGCCGGGCTTGGCGGTGTGAATGATCACCGTCAACTGATTGGCCGAGCGCTCAGTCTCGATCCGGGCCACGCTGGCGTTCTTGAGCCGGCTGGCGATCAGCTGGCGCATGGCCAGGTCTTCCTGAAGCAGCTTGGTGTACTCGGGACCGCTGGCGAACCAGCGCGCGTCCCAGTTGCGGTAGACGCCGAGGCGGAATCCGTTGGGGTGAACCTTCTGTCCCATGCCCTGCCTAGTCCTCCTCTTCCTCAACCGCGGTCGGCTGGCTCGTCCCCCGGGTGGGTCGCACCCGGGTCCGGGTCCGGCTGGGCCGCTCCAGACCGTCCTCGACGACGGCCTTGAGATGGCAGGTGCGCTTGAAGATGGAGAACGAGGCGCCTCGCGCCCGCGGCCGGAAGCGCTTGATGGTGGGACCGCCGTCAACCTCGATCCGGAGAAGTTGCAGGCGCTCCCGCTCCAGGCTGAAGTTGTTCTCGGCGTTGGCCGCGGCCGAACGCACCACCTTGGCCACGTCCTCGGCGGCCGCCTGGGTCATGAATGACAGCGTCGTCAGGGCGTCACCGACGGGCATGCCTTCCACCACGTTGGCTACCAGCCGGGCCTTGCGCGGGGGCACGCGCACCCACTTCGCCGTCGCCTGTACCTGCATCGCTTGCTTTCTCCAGTCCTACTTGAGCGACGAGCTGCGCTCGGTGTGATGACCGTGGGTGCGGAATTTGCGGGTGGGCACGAACTCACCCAGCTTGTGGCCCACCATGGCCTCGCTGACGAAGACCGGCACGTGTTTGCGGCCGTCGTGAACGGCGATGGTGTGGCCGAGCATCTCCGGGAAG
>PLDE01000293.1 GCA_003135035.1 Candidatus Dormiibacterota bacterium
ACCAGAGCGAGCGCCAGGGAGAGCCGCTGCTTCTCACCTCCGGAGAGCTGCCGAAAGCGGGCCTTCGCGCGGTCCTCAAGGCCGACTCGCTCAAGCAGAAATTCAGGCTCGATGGGGGAGTCAAAAAAGCTGGCAAAGAGGGTCAGAGACTCATGCACCTTGAGGGTTGGGTAGATGCCGCCCTCCTGGAGCATGAGTCCGACCAGGGGCCGGAGCCTGCGGCCGTCCCGCCAGGGGTCCATGCCGAGGACCGAGACCTGGCCCCGGTCTGGGCGCCGGTAGCCTTCCAAGATCTCGACCGTGGTGGTCTTGCCGGCTCCGTTAGGCCCGAGGAGGGCGACCAGCTCGCCGGCAGCCACCGCGAGGTCGAGGTTTTCGACCGCGACCAACTGTCCGTACGACCTTCGCATGCCGGAGATCACGATCGCGGGCGCCCGGGTCAACGCTCGGCTACGACTCCTGGTGCGAGATCGACCCGGTAGCCGACACCGAACACCGTGCTGATCCGGAAGGGCATGGTGGGAAAGGTTTCGAACTTCTCCCGGAGCCAGCGGATATGGACAGCCACGGTCTTGTTGTCGCCGTGAAAATCGGACCCCCAAACCGCGCTCAGCAGGGCGTCGCGGCTGTGCACCCGGCCTGCGTGCTCGAGCAGAAAGTAGAGAAGGTTGAACTCGCGAGGGCTCATTTTGACCTCTTTCCCCCCAAAGATCACCCGCCGCGCGCCGGCGTCGAGGAGGAAGTCTCCGAGTCGAACCGTCTCGGGCCGGGCTGAGGCCCGGGGTGGCTGCTCGGCACGCCGGATCAGCGCCTCCACGCGAGCCACGAATTCCTGGACGCCGAAGGGCTTGGTCATGTAGTCATCGGCGCCCTGGGCCAGGCCCTGCACCTTGTCCGCTTCGGCGCCCCGGGCGGTCAGCATGAGGATGGGGACGTTGGACTCCTGGCGGAGGATTCGGCAGACCTCCTCACCAGTCAGCTCGGGCAGCATGAGGTCGAGCACCACCGCGTCCGGCGTGCGGGCGCGGGCCATCTCCAGTCCCTTGGTTCCGGTGTTCGCTTCCAGCACCACATAGCCGGCGGCGGCGAGGTTGTAACGCAGGGTCATGCGCACCGCCTCGTCGTCCTCGACCAGGAGAACTTTTCGGCCCGCGCCGGCACTGGGCGTGACCTCCGCCACCTAACCCAGCTCGGTGAGGCGCCCGGTGGCAAGGAAGACGACGTCCTCGGCGATGTTGGTGACCCGGTCGGCGATTCGCTCCAGGTTGTGGGCGATAAAGATCAGGTTGGTGCCGGCGTAGACCCATTCCGACTGCTCGCGCATGGTCTCCACCATCTCTTCGAAGACGCGGTGGTAGATGCGGTCGATCCGGTCGTCCCGAGCGGCGATGTCCTGAGCCCGCCGGTAGTCGTTGGCGGTGACTGCCTCCAAGATGTCGCGCACTTGCTCCTCGACGTACCGTCCCATGCGCAGGATGGTCTCCAAGCGGGGCCGAGAGCTGAGCTCGATCAAAGGCAGGGCATAGCGGGCGCAGCTCTTGGCGTGGTCGCCCATCCGCTCCAGCTCAGAGGTCATCAGCATGAGCCCGAAGACCTCGTTCAGCCGGGGGCCGATCGGATGCTGGCTGGCCAGAACCGCCAGCCCGCGGTCTCGCTCCTGGCGATGGCGCTCGTTGACCTCAACATCGCCGGCCACCACCGCCCGCAGGCGGTCGCCGTCCCGGGTCTCCAGTCCGGTCATGGCGCTGGCGACTCCTTCGGCCACCATGCCGCCCAAAACCCGAACTCCATCCCGAAGTGCGGCGAGATCCGCGTCGAAGTCGTCAGATGGTGCAACGGCCACGGGTCGATAGTAGTCGACCCGGATCGCGGTCAGGCCCTTCAGGGACTGTTGAGAATGATCCTGACTAAGGTGCCCTGGCCAGGCGCGCTGCGCACTTTGATCTCGCCTCCCTGGAGCTCGACCGCCTGCTTGGCGATGGTCAGGCCGAGCCCGCTGCTCCGTCCGGCGCGGGAGCGGTCACCGGTGTAGAAGCGGTCGAAAATCCGCGGCAGCTGACTGGGCGGAATGCCCGAACCGGTATCGCGCACGGAGAGCGTGGGTCGGCCCGTGGATCTCCCCACCGTGACCGTGACCGAGCCCGGTGACGACGTGAACTTGAGAGCGTTGTCGAGGATGTTGGTGAGAGCACGAGCCAGGCGCGCTGGGTCCGCCAGGGCGCGGGTAGGCGTGCCCCGCAGGCTCAGAGTCAGCTGATGCTGGGCCGCCTGGGGCATGAGCTCCTCCACCGCCTCACTGGCCACCTGCCAGAGGTCTATCGCTGCGATCTGAGCCCTCTCCACCCCGGCCTCGAGCCGGCTCAGGTCGAGGATGGCGTCGACCAGGGCGTGTAGTCGCTCCGCCTCGGCCGCGATCCTGCCAGCGAACATCTGGCTGGCTTGGGGATCATCTCGGGCCTGTCCGATCATGGTCTCAGCCATCAGGCGGAGACTGGCCAGCGGGGTGCGCAAATCGTGGGAGAGGTTGGCGATTAGCTCCTGATGGGCGCGGCTCAGACGGCGCTCCGAGGTGATGTCGGTCAGGATCAGGATCACCTGGCGCCTTCCATCGGGGAGCAGCAGCGGGGCCGCGACAGCCTTGAGAACGCGCCGCCAGTCGTTCTGGCGCAGCTCGCCTCGGGCAGGCGAGCCGGTGGCGAGCACCTTGGCGACGACGTCGGCGGCGCGAGGGTCGTCGAGAAGCTGAGCCAGCGACGAGCCGCGCGCTACCTGTTGGGGTTCCCCGACTTCGCCTCCGGGAGATCCTGCGAGCAGGGCTGGGGCGTTGGCGCTCGCCCATACCACCAGTCGGCTGGGGTCCAGAAGGAGGACCGCATCCGATCCCAGAGTGGTGAGCTGGGTGAGGAGCTGATCGGCACCGGCCGGAAGCCCCTGCGCAACCGCGGGAGCGGCGGCGGCGGTTCTCACCGCTGGTCCCACCCGCCGCCTGGATCGGGCCGACCCAGATACACCGCCTGAGAGACGCGGTCCTTCTCGTCAGTCAAGTCAAGACGCCAGACGCCCCCCTTGGGACAGCGAGATCCGGGGGCGGCTCCGGCTGCTTCGAGCAAGGGAGGCAGCAGATCGCCGTGGCTGCAGGCGGCGGCCCGACGGGCTCCGGCGGCGAAGTAAGCCCTGATCAAGCCCTTCAGTGCCGCGTCAGCGGACCCCTGATCCTGGGCCAGACCACCCTCCAAAAGCCGCGTGTCGTCGAGAACCTGGCGTCCAGCTCCGTGGGCGAGGGGCAGCAGAGTATCCCGGCAGCGGAGAGCGGGGCTGCTGTAGTGGACTTCGATGCCGGCGTCGGCCAAGAGTTCGGCAAGAACGACCGCCTGGCGCCAGCCAATCTCGTTCAAGGGACGGAGACGATCAGGCTGAGACCAGCTGTCCCGATCCCGGGCGACCGCGTGACGAACGAGATAGAGACTGCGCACCCCGATCTCGGAAGTATAAGGAGAGCTGAGTAGCTGCAACGGCGCAAACTAAGCGAGTGCTAGCCACAGGGAGTTCGGCTTGACGGGTCTCCGCCCCGGACACGATCCGGGTTGACCAGGGCTCCTCGCTTCGCCGCCATCGACGTCGGCAGCAACACCGTCCACCTCTTGGTGGCCAGCTGCCCCCCCCAGCGGCTCCCGATTTCCCTGCTCCGGCGTCGGGAGTTCGTGCAGCTGGGCCAGGACGTCGACGCCACCGGAGCCATCGGTCCGGATAGGCTTGCCCTTGCCAGCAGGGCCCTGAGTGGCCAGGTCGAGGAGGCGCGGGAGGCCGGGGTGGAGGAGATCGCCATCGGGGCCACCCAGGCTCTCCGCTCAGCAGCGAACGGTTCTGAGGTGGCGGAGCGCCTGGCGGAGGCCGCTGGAGGCGGCCAGGTCCGCATTCTCGCTCCTGCGGCGGAAGCTCAACTGGCCTTCGATGGGGCCACCATGACCATCTCCCCGGGCCGGCCCACGGTGGTTCTCGATATTGGCGGGGCATCCGCCCAGATTGCCGGCGGGCCCGCCGGAGGTACCTGCCGCAACAGTTCGCTCGCTCTGGGTTCTGGCTCGGTCGCCCAGCTGGCCGAGTCCGATCCCCCCAGCGATGACGACTGGCGCGCCATGGAGCGTCGCGTTGGTCAGCTGATTCCCGACCTGATTCCCCTGCCCGCTCATCCGGTCGCCCTGGGCACCGGGGGAACCATCACCAACCTGCCCCGCTTGCTGGGCAAGTCCCGAGGCGCGGTGCTGCGCTTGCGCGACGTCGAGGTGCTCATCGAGACCTTCCGGACGCACTCGGCGGCCGAACTGTCCCAACGTTGGGGAGTTGATTTGGAACGGACGCGCCTCTGTCGGGGCGGGGCCCTGATCTTGGCTCAGCTGATGGATCTTCTTGGACTGAGCTGGGTGCGCAGCTCGGAGCGGGGCCTACGCGATGGCATGATCGCCGCTCTGGTGGCGGGTGGGGAGAACTGGTGGCGGGTGCGGCGCCCGCCACGGACAGGCGAGTTGGAGGAGGCGCTGGCCTCCCCAGGCGTGCAGATTGGCTGAGCCCGCCAACTGCGCCGCTCTCGCCGCTGAGGCGATTCAGGAGCGTGCCGAGAAGCTGAGTTGGGCCTTGGCTCGCCTACCTTTGGCGAGCGACCCCGAGGCGGTTCATGACGCCCGGGTGGCGCTGCGACGCCTGCGCGCCGCCTCGGTAGGTTGGACTGACTGGCTGGGGCGTCCGCGGCGGTGGCGGCGACGGCTCCGGCGCGCTGAGAGCGAGCTCGGCCAGCTCCGCGACGCCGAGGTGAGGCTGGAGTTGCTCGATGAGGTTCTCGGCCCGGTCGCCGTCTCCAGTGATCGAAGTGACGACCCGCGCACCGCCGGATCTCGGGGAGAAGCCCTCGTCCTGAGTGCAGGCAGCCGGATCCGGCCCGGACTGCGGGGCCTGGAGATGGAGGCGCGCCGGGCTCTGGCCGACAACACCTCCGCCGCGATCGAAGCTCACCGGGCCCGGATTCTCGCTTCCGGGGTGCTGACCAATCTGCAGCGCTTGGCAAGCCCGCCCGAGCTTCACGATGCTCGACCCGGGCTTTTTCCGGCGGCTCTGGCCGAGGAGCAGCTGCCCAAGCTCTTCAAGCGCGCCGAGAAGGGAGCGTCCAACGACGTCGACCTCCACCGGCGGCGGCGGGAGATCCGCAAGCTGCGCTATCGACTCGAACTGTTCGCACCCGCCCTCGATCCCGGCCACAAGGCGGTGCTCCAGGAACTTCGCTCCCTGCAGGGTCTGTTGGGTCGGTTTCACGACCTGGTTGTACTCGCCGAGTGGATCCAGGGCTCGTCCAGGGAGCGTCGCCACGAGCTCCGACCGGCACTGCGACGGCTGACGCTGAGAGTGGAGCTGGAGCAACAGGTGGCCCGGGAGGCGGCTCAGACCGAGCTGGCACGCCTCGACCAGGCGGGTTGGTGGGCAGCCGCCCGGGCGGCCTGCCTGGGCGTTGGGGAGCGACGCCCAGGCTAGGATCCGCTCCCAGGAGCTCTGGGAAAATCGCTCCGTCTTGGCGCAGAGTTCCCCTCTTCATCCCCGGCTCCACCTCGACCTGGCGCGTGCCCGCCGGCTGGCCATCGCCGGCCAGGGTCTGCTGGTCCCACCCAGGCCGGTCGACGGCCGAGCCCTGATCGGATTGGTGGAGCAGATCGGGTACCTGCAGCGGGACCCTCTGGCGGCGGTCGCGCCAAGTCACCTGATCGTCCTCTGGAGCCGCCTGGGCCGCTTCGATGTATCGCTCGTGAACCAGGCTCTCTGGCAGGATCGGATCCTCTTTGAATACTGGGCCCACGCGGCCTCGATCGTGCCGACCTCCCACCTGGGCGCCCATCGCTGGGCCATGCGCGACTACGGCCGCAGCGACCGCGTTTCGGATCGGCGCTTGCGAGATTGGCTCAGCGCCAACCGGGCGCTGCGGCGGCGGATCCTCAGCGAGCTGGACCAGCGAGGTCCCTTGTCGGCCAGGGCCCTCGGTGGCGAGGCGAGGATCAAGTTGGCTTCGACCGGCTGGAGCCAGGAACGCGATGTCGAGCGGATGCTCTTCGATCTCTGGGTCCGGGGGAAGGTCGCGGTCTCAGGCCGGGACGGGCGGGGACGGATCTGGGACCTCACGTCCCGCTGGCTCGGTACCGACGCAGCCACCCGGGCTGGTTCAGGGCGTACCACCGAGGAGATGACGGTACGTTCGTTGCGAGCGTTGGGGGTTGGGACAGAGATCCAGATCCGCCAATACATGGGCGCCGGCCGCTACCGCCGGCTGGCCGAAGTGCTTGATCGGCTGGTGCGCCGAGGAGAAGTGGTCCCGGCCACCATCGACGGGCCCGCAGGGACCCTGCCCGGACTCTGGTACGTGCACCAGGACGACGTCCGGCCCGATGCTGCAACGCGCTAGGTGGGAGCCGATGCCACCACCTTGCTCTCGCCCTTCGACAACCTGATCATCGACAGGGGCCGGGCGGAGGCGCTGTTCGGCTTCGAGCACCGGATGGAGATCTACGTGCCGCCGCTGAAGCGGCGCTGGGGTTACTACGTGCTGCCCTACCTGCATGGGGACCGTTTTGCCGGGCGTTTCGACCTGAGGGTGGACCGGAAGGGCGGCCGCTTGTCGGTGCTGGCGGCGTACGCCGAGCCGTGGGCGGCGCGACCGCCGGGCGGGCTGCGGCCATTGCGACGGGCGCT
>PLDE01000247.1 GCA_003135035.1 Candidatus Dormiibacterota bacterium
CGGGCCAGCTCTGCGCTGAGCACTCGGCCACGATCTGCTGAGCCAGGATGTCGAGGGGGGCGACCGGGGGCAGAACCGCGTCGAGCCGGCCGGCGCGGACACCGGCGAGGAGAGCGCAGCACTCCACCAACTCGTCCCTGGTGGTGGGGTAGAGATAGGCCTTGGGGGTCCCGCCTCGACTGTGTCCAGACCGGCCCACCCGCTGCAGAAAGGTGGCCAGGCTGCGCGGTGAGGAGAGCTGGCAGACCAGGTTCACCGGGCCGATGTCGATGCCCAGCTCCAGTGAGGCGGTGGCGACCAGGGCCCGCAACTCGCCCGCCCGCAGCTTCTGCTCCACGACCCAGCGCCGCTCCTTGGAGAGGCTGCCGTGGTGAGCTGCGACCGCGTCGTCGCCGAGCGCCTCAGCCAACTGATGGGCGACCCGCTCCGACATGCGCCTGGTGTTGACGAAGACCAGGGTGGTTCGGTGGTTGCGCACGTGGGCCGCAATCCGTTCGATGATCTCGCCCATCTGCTCCTTGGACGCAACCGCCCCGAGCTCGTCGTCGGGGAGTTCGATGGCGAGGTCAAGCAGGCGCTGATGGCCCACGTCGACGATGCTGCAGCGGGGCGAGCCGTCGGTCTGCTGGCGGCCGGTCCCGGCGCCGACCAGGAGCCGGGCGATGGTCGCGATCGGGTGTTGGGTCGCCGACAGTCCCACCCGGAGCAGATTTCCGGTGGCGATGTGATCCAGCCGCTCCAGGGAAAGCGCCAGGTGCGAGCCCCTCTTGTCTCGGGCGAGCGCGTGAATCTCGTCGACGATCACCGTTTCCGCAGTGCGCAGCATCTCTCGGGAGCGTTCGGCGGTGAGCATCAGATAGAGCGATTCCGGCGTGGTCACGAGGAAGTTGGGAGGGTGCCGGAGCATGGCCGCGCGCACCGCCGGCGGGGTGTCGCCGGTGCGCACCTCGACGGTGAGACGGGGTGCGCTGATCCCCAATTCCTCGGCTATCACGGAGATCTCGCGCAGGGGCGTGTCCAGATTCTGCTGGATATCCACCGCCAGTGCCTTCAGTGGCGAGACATAGACCACCTGGGTCATGCCGACCACGTCATCCCCATTGGCGCTGGCGCGGTAGAGCTCGTCGATGGCGATGAGGACGAAGGCCAGGGTCTTGCCCGATCCGGTGGGGGCGGCGATCAGGGTGTGCTCACCGGCGGCGATGTGGGGCCACCCCTCTGCCTGGGCCGCGGTTGGGCCATCGGGAAAGCGCCGCTCAAACCAGACCTGGACGGCCGGATGGAATGCCCTCATCGCCCCACCAACCGTATCACCCCACCAGTCTGAATTGACTGTTCGGCGATGCCTCAGGCGGGCGTCGCCTTGTCCTCCGCCAGGTCGATCCATGAGTTGACCAGAGCGAAGGCTGGGTCCACCCACTCAGGGTCGGCGATGTCAATGCCCAGGACGGCGAGCAGGGCTGCCGGACTTTGCGAACCGCCCGCCCCCAGCAACGCGAAGTACTCAGGCACGAAAGCGGATCGGTCCTGCTGATATCGGGCGTAGAGAGCCAGGGAAACCAGATGCGCGAACGTATAGGAATAGGTGTAGAAGCGAGTGTGAATGAAGTGCGGGGTTCGCGCCCAGCTGATCGCGGAGCCTGGCGAAATTGTTACCGCATCACCGTAGTATTTGCCGCACTCCTGCAACCAGTAAGCAGTTAACCGCTCCGGGTTTAGACTCTCGCCCTGACTCTTGGCGGCGTAGGCAAGCTGTTCATAACGGGCCATCACGGTTTGACTGAAGATGGTGAGAAAAGACCGCTCCACGCGGGCTGCAATCATCCCCCGCCGGGCCTCGGGGTCGCGCTCGCGCGCCCTGAGGTAGTCGAAGAAGAGCAGCTCGTTAAAGGTTGAGGCCACCTCGGCCATGGCCATGCCCGTCTGGAAGGTGAAGGGCGACTGTGATCTCTGCGCCAGCGCGGCGTGGAGCCCGTGACCGAGCTCATGAGCTAGGACTCGGGCGTCCTCGATCGAGTCAGTGTAATTCAGCAAAACATAGGCGGATTGGTCCTGGGCGACGGAGTCGCAGAAGGCGCCCCCCTGTTTCCCCGGCCGCGGTTCCGCGTCGATTCGGTTCTCGGTGAAGAAGTGACCGAGGATCTCTTTCGCGTCCACTGAGAAATTGTTGACCGCCTCCAGCACGAGCAGGCGTGCCTCCTGGTAGTCGCAATGTCTGGTCCGGCCCATCGGCGCGTAGATGTCGGAGACGAGCAGGGTCGGCAGACCCAGTTGCCGCGCCTTGAAGCGAAAGTATCCCTGCGCCAGCGGGTAGTGGTCTTCGACAGCGTCGATCATGGTAGTGACGATCCCGTCGGCGATGTCGTTAGCACGATTCGCTTGCTGCATGGGTAAGGGCTCGCGATCATCGGTCTCGCTGGTGAAGTGGCGCAGGCGATCGATCACCAAGCGGTCACCCACCAGGCTGTCGTAGACCTTGGCGAGGACTGCTGTCCAGGGTCCGAGGGCCGCGTGAAGGGCGTCATTGGCCCGCGTCCGCACTTCCCGTCGGTCGTCGAATTGGTAGACGATCAGCTCATAGATGGTGTGCCGGCTGGGCG
>PLDE01000251.1 GCA_003135035.1 Candidatus Dormiibacterota bacterium
TGCAGCCTCCAATTCGACCAACCGTCGAACGGCCCAACGCACCCGAGCCGGGGGCCGAGTGAGCTGATTCAAGAGCGCCACCATGCCGGTCACGATCAGGATGGCAATGACGAGGCTCGCCTGGCCCAAAACTGAGGCGTAGAAATTGTGGAAGGACTCGGTGCTGTCGAAGATGAGGAACAGGATCCCGGTGATCGCCACCATCATGATTGTGTTCCAGCGCTGACCCGACATCAGCTTGTCCAGGTTGCGATCTACCGCCAGGTCCCCATCCAGGCGGGGGATAAGCACCTCTTGGATGCTCTCCAGCATGGTCTTGGGGTCACGGCTACGCGCCAGGAGCAACTGCATCACGATCTGCTCCATCTCGGCCGTCCGACCGCGTTCCGCCACCTCAACGAGCGCGTCCCTGAGATCGCTAGATCCCCGCAGCGGAGCAAGCACCTCACGCAATGCCGGGGGCGCATCGACACCCATATGACGCAGCGCCTGGTCGACCGGGATACGGGCCTGGCCGACCTGGCTCACGATCTGCTGTAGCCGTTGCTTAGCGCCCTCGTTCTGCTGCAAGATCCTCTTGCTGGCGCGATACCGGACGAGCCAGACCGGGAGCCCCAGACTGCCGGCCAACGCGAGAATGGCGATCACGGGAAGTTGCGAGGCGTACCCGAGAAAACCGCCGATGACCAATAGGGCCAGACGAAGAGCGACCCACGTCTGCCACGGAATCCCTACCGAGGCAGCGTAGTCCCGCTCCTTATCGATCAGGCTGGTACCGGGCTTCAAAAACGCCACATCGGTGACGACGGGCAGGTTGCAGCCGATTACCCCGACGGAGACCAAGACCGCGAAGGCGAGGGCGGTCAGCGCGTAGAAGGTGACAGGGGCGAGAAGGATCTGGTTCATGTCTCAGGAATGGCGTTGTTGAGCGCCCGGCCCAACTTGGTCTGGAGGCGAGGCGGTGTGTCGTGGAAGTTGCTGACCCGGATCAGCCGCCGAGCCTGCTCATCCCAGGTGTAAATCAGGGTGTGGCCGGCGGTCTCCATCGGGGCAACGATGCCCGTGATCACTCGGCCACCGTCCGCGGTATGGCCCAACTGGACTACCAGCTCGATCGCTTCGTGCACCAGCTGGTCCGCGAGGTCGACCTGGCCCTGGAAGTCAGGGTGCTTCAGAACGTACCCACGGGCCCGGTCAATGGCCTGGTCGGCCCGAGGCGCATGGATGGTCACCATGCCGCCCTCTTGGCCAGCCGTCATGGCGGAGCAAACGTCAGCCATCTCAGCACCGCGAGACTCACCGAGGATGGGCCTCGTGCCCCCCAGACGGAGAGCACTCCGAACCAGATTCTTGAACTCGATCCCACTGTCGTCCCCCCGGACAGATGGGGGAACTGAGGTCAGGGTTTGGAGGTGCTTGACCCAGGGTTCTCCGTTAGGGCGCAATTCCTGAAGGTGAAGCTCGGCGCCGTCCTCGATTACCGTGACCACCTCCCACGCTGGGATGTAGGAGCTGAGAATCCTGAGGAGCGACGTCTTGCCGCTTCCCATGGGCCCCGAAATCAACATGCTCACTCGGTTCTCAACACAGGCCTGAAGGAAGTAGGCGACTGGCTCGGGAAACATGCCACCGGTCACGGCNNCATTGCGGCTCTGGAAGCGCATCGCTACCAGCAGCTTGTATCCCGATGCCAGCACGGGGTCGCGAACCACGGTCAAGCGCACCAGGGAGCCGACGTTAGCCTCAGCGACCGGGTTGGTGTAGTCGAGAGCCCGGTGGCCCGTGGTCTGGGGCCAGGAGAGGACTGACATGAACACCTCTAGCAGATCGTCCTCCTCTTCCAAGCGAGCCCCCTCGGGAGCGGTCTGAGGAGCGAAGTCGACCACGCGGCCCTTGGCCTGGATGCTCCAACATCCTCCGCCGTAGTAGAGAATGTCCTCGATCCCACTCGAGTAAACGAGCAGGGAGACGGGCCAAAAGCGGGAAGCTCTCACCGCGACCCAGTGGATGGCCTCGCGGCCCTTAGCGGGGTCGCTCATGATGTCGGAGGCAACCAGCCGCAACGCATCGGGCGGATGCTTCAGAACACGCTCTAGTGCCTGCCGGGCATATCCCGCCCGCTCCGGGTTCTGCTTGTTGTAGGGAGCCCGAAGTCGGAGCTCCTCGACGAGGTCGTGGACATGCTCGTTGTCGAGAAACCACATCTTCAACTGATCTGCCACGTAGTCGATGAAGTCGCGCCAGTCCTCGGGGATCCGGGGCCACGCTTCGACCGCTACGCTTCGACCCTGGTTTACGGGCCCTGGTATTGCCGCTTGCGCTTGGAAGTGGTCAGGGTTCAGAGCCATCTCTCGTTACTCCTTCTCACGCGAGCCCAAGCACCTCGGCCTGAGCGGCAGCAGCGAGCGGCTCTGACCACAGATCCCGGCTCCAGGGCCACTCGAGCTTGACAACGAGGTCACTGGCCTCCCTCTCCAGAACATGTCTGGCCTCGGCCGCCAGCTTGCGGTGCTGGGAGTTGATGACCACCTGGGCCGAGGACAATCGAGCCAGCCGCAGCATTTGAATCTGGAGGGCCAGCGTCAGATGGTCGTCCCACATGAAGACGACCAAGCTGTTGAGCGTGGCGCTTAGCACCTGACCAGCCCCTGGGATATTCGCCAGACCCGGGTAGGCCAAGGGAACTCCGAGATCCACGAGCACCAAGTCGTCCGGCAACTCCTGAAGGCCCTGAGCCAGCCTGGGCAGCAGCACGTGAGGAGGGACGCCACAGCCAGCCCGCACGGCAGGGACGACCCGAAGCTGCTCCCTCCTTGGTACGCGNNGTAGAGATTGGCGACCGTGCGGTTTGCCGTCTCCAACTGGAGGAAGTCGACAACGGTCCCTCCGGCCGCGTCCAGATCGACGATCATGACCTGCCGCGTCTTGGCCAGCTCCCAGCCCAGGGAGACGAGCCGCACCGTGGCCCCAACGCCCTGGCGAGTTCCGCAGAAGCCTATGACGTGCGCCATATCAACCTCCCTGCGAAGACCCAGCGCTAAGTGAAGGAGAGGGGTTGGCTGAGGCGGTGCCCGATCCGGCCGGGATGCTCGAAGCACCGCCGGTGTCGCCAGCAAGGTCCTGGAGCGACTGGAGGGCCGAGATATTGC
>PLDE01000090.1 GCA_003135035.1 Candidatus Dormiibacterota bacterium
TTCAGATTGCCCACCAGAAGGGGGGGATTGCTCCCCCCCTTGATCACCGGGGCCGCCGCCACAGCGAAGACCGGCGCTCCGCCAGGATCACCTGCAGAGACCGCCTGCCAGCCCCCCGAGCTGCCCACCGAGAGAGAGCGATAGAGGTTATTCTGCTGGGCCACCTGGTCCGATCCGGCGAGGACCCCGAGGGGGGTGTCGGAGATGATGGCAACCGAGGAAATGCTCAGGTTGTTCAGTCCCGCCCTCTCCCAAGCCAGGCCATCGCCACTGACGTAGACGCCTCCCTGAGTGCCCAGGACAATCGCCGTCGGACCGGTGCTGATGGCCCGCACGTCAAGGCTGCGCAGCCCGGTGTTGGTCTGCTTCCAGGACTGACCGGCGTCGCTGCTGCGGAAGACCCCGGCGTGGCTGGTGCCAGCGTAGAGGACGGTGCCCGCGGAGCCGTAGGCCAGAGTCCAGGTGAATTGGTGAAGCGAACTCTGGATCCAAGTCTGCCCATTGTTCGAACTGGTCCAGACGCCCACGCTGGTGGCGGCCGCCAACTCCTGGGGAGAGCTAGGGTTGCCCACCACGCTCCACACCGTGACGTGCCGGCCAGACGGGATCGGCAGGGGCTGGAGGCTCCAAGGACCAGCGTTGGCAGCGGCCCCCAGGAGGAGAGCGCCACCCGCCATAGCGAGGGCCAGGACCAGGGAGCCGAAGGCGAGGCCCCGCCGGCGGCGGGAAACGGAGCCCAGCGCTACCAAGCCGCGGGCTCGATGGTCTGGTCGCGCTCAGCTCCCACCGACACCCAGTCCACCGGCGCTCCGGCCACCTCGGCGATCCGGTCGAGGTAACCACGCGCCGCACTGGGCAGGTCGCTGAGCTGGCGGGCCGCAGTGGTGCTCCGCTGCCAGCCGGGCAGGTCCTCGTACTCCAGCTCCAGATGCTTCAGGTGCGAGATGTTGGCCATGGGGTGGTCGTGGGGCTCCCCCTTGCTGCGATAACCAGTGCAAATGCGGATGACCTCAAGCTCATCGAGGACATCGAGCTTGGTGAGGGCGATGGAATCAATGCCGTTTACCCCGACCGCGTAGCGGGCGACGCTGGCGTCGAACCAGCCTACCCGGCGCGCCCGCCCGGTTGTGGTGCCATATTCGCTGCCCCGCTCGCGCAGGTACTCGCCCAGGGATCCCTCCAGTTCGGTGGGGAAGGGCCCGTATCCGACCCTTGTCGTATAAGCCTTGAAGACGCCGATCGTCCGTCCCACGTGCCGAGGGCCGATCCCCGCTCCGCCCAGGGCACCCCCGGCGGAGGGGTATGAGCTGGTGACGTAGGGGTAGGTGCCCAGATCGAGGTCGAGCATGGTCCCCTGGGCCCCCTCCAGAATCACCCGTTCGTCTCGCTCCAGGGCTCCCTGGATGAGGGGATAGGGGTCGCGGATGAAGCGGTCCAGCCGGCTGGCGTAGTCGGTGTACTCAGCCAGAATCGCCTCGACCGTGAAGGGGGAGGCATCGTAGAGGCGGACCAGGGCATCGTTCTTGAGAGGCAGGACGAAGTTCAGCTTCTTCTCGAGAAAGCGCAGCTTCTGGAGATCGCCGACGCGAAAGCCGATCCGGCGCACCTTGTCGCTGTAGGCAGGTCCCACGCCGCGATAGGTGGTGCCCAGCCGGTCATCGCCCCGGGCCCCCTCCTCCATGCGGTCGAGGACTGGGTGGTAGGGCATGATCATGTGCGCCCGCTCGCTGATCACGAGGTTGTCGAGGTTGGCCCCCTGGGACTCCAGGTCCTCCAGTTCGCTGAGCAGCACCTTGGGATCGAGTACCACCCCGTTGCCGATGACACAGACCGTCTCGGGGTGAAGGATTCCGGCGGGGATCAGGTTGAACTTGAAGGTACGCTCGCCGACCACGACCGTGTGCCCGGCGTTGTTACCCCCCTGGCTGCGGATCACCATCTGGGCTGACTCCGCCAGTAGGTCGACGATCTTGCCCTTGCCCTCNNCTTGCCCTCGTCGCCCCACTGGCCGCCGAGGCAGATGACGACGCTCACCGCCGCCGCTCACTCACCCGAAGGGTCCTGATGGGAACGGTCGACGTCGTGGAAGGCGGTCTGGCCGGCATTGAAGTAAAGATTGATCCGATCCACCGGACCGTTGCGGTTCTTGGCGATGTCGAGCTCGGTCATGGCCGGGTCCTTGCCCTCCTCGTGCATCCCCGGGCGGTAGAGGAACATCACGATGTCCGAGTCCTGTTCGATGCTGCCCGAGTCGCGCAGGTCGCTCAGCTGGGGACGACGGTCGGTCCGCCGCTCCGACTCCCGGTTGAGCTGGGAGACCGCGATCACCGGCACGTCCAACTCCCGGGCCAGGCTCTTGAGCCCGGCGGAGATCTCGGAGACCTCTTGAGCGCGCGAGTCGGAGCGGGTGGTCGCCCGCATCAGCTGAAGGTAGTCGATGATGAAGAGGTCGACCCGATTGGCCGCCCGCAGCCGTCGCGCCTTGGCCCGCATCTCGATCACCGAGAGGGCCGGCGTGTCATCGATGTAGATGTTGGCCCGGCTCAGGGTGTCCATCGCGGTGGCGATCCTCTGCCAGGTGTCGTCGGCCAGCTGGCCGGTGCGGAGGCGGTAGGAGTCGACGCCGGCTTCGCTGCAGAGCATCCGCTGCACCAAGGCGTCCCTCGACATCTCCAGGCTGAACAGGGCCACTCCGTGCTGGCGCTGCACCGCCGCATGACGGGCCACGTTGAGAGCGAAGGAGGTCTTGCCCACCCCGGGCCGGGCGGCGACCACGATCAGCTCCGAGCGCTGGAAACCGGAGGTGACCGCGTCCAGCTTGCCGAATCCGCTGGCAACCCCGGTCACCGAACGCTTGGCCCGCTGTTGGTAGGCGTTCTGCAGGGTGTCCCAGGTCTGGGGCAGGCGCTCGGCGATTGACTCGAAGTCGCTCTTGACCCGGCCCCGGTCGGCCACCTGGAAGACGGTGCGCTCGGCCTCCTCAATCGCCGGTTGGGCCTCCAAGCTCTCGTCGAAGCCGAGATCGGCCAGCCGTCCCCCGGCGGAGATGAGCCTGCGCTTGAGGGAGTGGTCGGTGACGATCCGGGCGTAGTACTCGACGTTGGCCGCCGTGGGGACGGAAGCGGCCAGCGAGGTGAGCGTCTCCAGGCCGCCAACCCGTCCCAGCGAACCCTGGCGCTCGAGCTCGTCGGCCAGGGTCAGAGTGTCGATGGGGGTTCCCTGGGAGAAGAGATGGAGCATGGCCCGGAAGACGTCGGCGTGGGCGGCCAAGTAGAAGTCGTCGGCTTCCAACTTGCCCACTACCACCCCGATCTGGTCCTTGTCCAGAAGCAGAGCCCCGAGAACAGATCGCTCGGCGTCGACGTTGTGGGGCGGGAGCCGAAGCGGGGTGGCCGGCCGGAGCTCCGGCCGGGCGCTCACGCCGCGACGACCCGGATTTGGATGCGGGCCTCGACCTCAGAGGTGAGCTTGGCCACCGCCTGGTGCTCGCCGACCTCGTGGGCGGGCTCGAACTCGATCTTGCGCCGGTCAAGGACCACCCCCAACTGGGACTCGATCGCCTCTGCCACGTCTATGTTCACCACCGCTCCGTAGAGCTTGCCGGACTCCCCCGCCCGAGCGGTGATCTCCACCACCGTCGCCTCCAGCTTGGTGGCGGTCGCCCGGGCATCGGCCAGTTCTGCCTCCACCCGATGGCGCTGGCGATCACGCTGGGCCTTGATCTGGGCTTCCGCGGTCGCCCGAGCGGGCTGGGCCAGATGGCGGGGTAAGAGGAAGTTGCGGGCGTAGCCGTCCGCCACCTCGCGGACATCCCCAGCTCTGCCGGTGCCGCTCACGTCCTTGGTCAGGATGACCTTCAAATCGAATGCTCCTCGTTGGCTCGCGGCAGTGGGCCGTCGGGCTCGGCCTCAGTTCCTGCCTCAATGGTCCGCCCCCCGGCTGACGCAGGAGAACGGTACCAGGGAGCAGGCTCGGCCGCCCACGGTGCCGCCGGCAGGGCCGGCGCGCGTCGCCCCGGGCGGCCGGGCAGTTTTCTGACCAGTTGAGCCAGCCGACCGGCGGCGACCTGCCCCTGCCGGAGATCAAGATCGAAGCGGCTACGTCCGGCCCGGATCTCCGCCTCGATCTCCTCGCGCAGGGAGCGGGCCGCCTGGCTGTTGAAAGTTCGGACCGCGAGCACGGTCAGAGCGATGGCGTCCATTTGGCCCACGACGGGGACCCATGCGGGAAGGTCAACGACCGGGTTGAGGATGATCGCCAAAGAGCCCGCCAAGGCCGCCTTGAGCGGCGCTGGGGTACGGGGATCGCGAGCCAGACAGTAGGCCAGACGCAGTTGCTGGGGCAACTCCCAGATCAGTAAGCGGAGTCGCTTCAGGCGACCCATGGCAGACACCCCGAATAACTAAAAGTCGTCCCCCGACGGTTCCAGTCTATCTGTAGTCCGAGAACCGGCGGATCCCGGGTCGGGGTCCCCAAGCTGGATCGCCCAGGGACTGTTCGGTGAGGCAGAAGTCGTCTCGTCGGCACTACCACTGGAACTTGCTATGAGGCCCTTGACCTGGCCGCGGTGTTGGCTCACGGGCAGGTCACCGATGCCTATCTGGTCGCCCTCGCCGGACACAACCAGGGCCGGCTGATTACCTTCAACCGCGACCTGGATCGGCGCTCTCCGGCGACCGCCCTGCTGCTACCGGTCTGAGTCGGCGTAGCGGGCTGGCTTCACGGGGGCGGGCCCTAATCTCCGAGGGCCGCTCCCGGCTCACCGGGTCGAGGCTGCCAGCTGTCGCGACGGTCCTCCAAGTAGCCGATCGCTGCGCTCTGGGCACTGGGCTCGTCCGCCGGAGGCAGCTGCCCCTCCATGACCGCCTCCAACAGTGCGGCCTGGGCGCGTCCGATCCAGGGACCGGGAGGGAGTTCAAAGGCAGCTTTGAGCTGCTCTCCTCCCAGAGCGGGTCGGAGGCCCTGGGGGTGGGCGTCCCCTACGGCTAGCAGCCGGTCCTCGAGTTCGGAGAGGAGTTCGAGGCCGGGATATGACGAGCCCGCGGTGTCGGCCCGGGCCAGGGCCATCAACTCGGGACGCAGCTCACCGGCGGCATGCCAGAGCCGCCGGATCGCGCTGTCGGCCCAATCGGACTGGTACTGAATGGGACGCATGTGCAAGAGAACCAACTGGCGCACGGCGTCGATCTCGGCACCGCTGAAGCGGAGCCGACGCATGACCGACTCGCTCAGCGCCGCCCCCACCTGGGGGTGGCGGTGAAAGGTGGGACCGTCAGGGCCCGACCCGGCAGTGCTCGGCTTGCCGACGTCGTGAAAGAGCACGGCGAGACGGACCAGCCGCTGCGGGCTGGCGCTGTCGAGCGCAAGACAGGTGTGCTCGAAGACGTCTCCCAGGTGGTACCCGCCCTGCTCGACCCCGGCCATGGCGGCGAGCTCGGCTGAGATCTCGAGGAGAAGCCCGCTGCGCTGGAGAATGCGCAGGCCCAGAGAGGGCCGGGGCGAGAGCAGAAGCTTGAGCAGCTCATCGCGCACCCGCTCCGGAGAAACGATCCCCAAACGAGGCGCCATCTCAGCCATGGCCGCCTCCACTCCCGGGGCCAGCTGGAACTCCAGCTGGGACGCAAAGCGCGCCGCCCGAAGCATCCGTAGGGGATCCTCGGAGAAGGTCTCCGCCGGGGGCAGGGGAGTCCTGAGGATCCCCGCCCGGAGGTCGCGCAGGCCCTGGTAGGTGGGATCCAGAACCGCCCCGTCACTGTCCAGGAGCAGGGCGTTGATGGTGAAGTCGCGGCGCTGGGCGTCCTCCTCCATGGTGCCCTCCCGAACTGTGGGCTTGCGGCTCTCGGGGGAGTAGGCCTCAGCGCGGGCGCGCACGAATTCGACGGTGAAACGATTCTGGCCCGGTACCAAAAAGGCGATCTGGGCGGTCCCGAAGCGCTCGAAGGCGACCACTCGAGCCCGTCTGTCCCAGCGCTGGCGCAGCCACTCGGCGGCCACCTCGGCGCTGCCCTTCTCGACCACCACGTCGACGTCGGTGTCGGCGGGGCGACCCAGGAGAAGGTCGCGAACGTAGCCGCCGACGATGCAGACCCGGGCCCCTATCCCTCGCTCCAGCTCGGGCAAGAGGCGCCGCAGCGGACCAGCCCCGGGTGCCTCGGCAACAATCTCGAGGGGCGGGTGGAGCTCAGGCGAAGACAAGGTCGTCATCCCCAGTGCGCTCGCCGGGAACGACCAGTTCGTCACAGGTGGGGCAGTAGAAACGGACGTCCATGGCCGTGCCACAGCGGTCGTGGACGGCGCCGGGTTCCCCCTCCTCAGCACCCCAGCCGGCGAGCGCCTCGATGACGGCGACCAGTCCCCGACCTGCGGAAGTCAGGCTGTACTCGACTCGAGGAGGACGGGCGGAGTACCTCTGGGTTTCCACCACCCCGGCCAGCTCGAGCCGGCGCAGTCTCTCGCTGAGCACGTTGGAGGCGATCGAGGGCAGGTCCTGCTGGAGATCGCTGTAGCGGCGCGGACCGGCCAGAAGCGCCTCGACCAGGAGCAAGGCCCAGCGATCGCCGACGCGGTCCAGCGCCGCCGCCAATCCTGGCCTCCCGGTCGCGGGTAACTGGGTCACTGCTGAATCTTCGCTTGCCCAGGATGGCCACGTTTGAAGGCTCCTCTTTTCGGATATACTTGTCACTTGCAAGACACTATCGACTCGGTTTATCAAGAGGAGAGCGCTTGGGCTTTGTAGACGAATTGGAAGCGGCGGCGGCGAAGGTGAATCAGACCGGCCTCTCATCGGTGGTTGGGATTGGCAGCCGGTGGCCCTCGGGGAGCGGATTCCTCCTCGCCGACGGTCTCGTCGTTACCAGCGCCCACAACATTCACGGAGAGAGCGCGCAGGTTCACTTCGCGGACGGCTCACGGCGAGAGGCGACTTCGATCAACGCCGACAGGGCGGGAGACCTGGCGGTGATCCAGGTGTCAACAGAGGGTGCCTCGCCGGCTGCGTTTGCCGGGAGCGATCCCGCACTAGGCACTCCCATCTTCGCCGTGGCCAACCCGGGGGGCCGGGGCATGAGGCTCAGTTTTGGGGTGGTCTCGGGCAAGGACCGGGACTTCCGTGGTCCCGGCGGTCATCCCATCACGGGTGGCTTCGAGCACACGGCCCCGCTCCCCCACGGGTCGTCCGGGGGCCCGGTTTTGAACTTCGCCGGGGAGGTGCTGGGGATCAACACCAAGCGCCTTGGCGAGGGGCTCTACGCCGCTCTGCGGACCGATGAGGCACTGCGCCACCGCTTAGAGGCCCTGGGCAAGGGTGAGGCGGTCGTCCGCGCTTACCTGGGAGTCGGACTCCTGCCCGGCGAGGTGGCCCGGCGGCTCCGAGCGGCGGTCGGGTTGCCGGAACGGAACGGGGTGCTGGTCCAACACATAGACCCCGACGGCCCCGCCGCCCAGGCCGGGATCCTCAAGGGGGACCTGCTCACCAAGGCCCTCCGCGCCGAACTCTCCCGCGCCTCCAACCTGCACCGAGTACTGGCCACCGCCAAGCCGGGTGACTCGATTCGGCTGGAACTGCTTCGCGGAGTTGAGGAGAGGACCGTCGAGGCTATCCTCGCCAGCGAGCCGGAGAAGCCGCACCGCGAGCCGCGAGGATCCGGCCGGGGACACCACCGGCCCCACTGATCTGAGCTTGGCCGGGGACGCGCCCGAACGTGAGTGCTCCCCGGCTCTGTTCGCTCGGACGGAACGAGGCCTTATACTGGCGGCGGGAGGAGCGCCGCAAGTGTCACACGGAGAGTGAGGCGGGAAGGCTTGCCGCGGGTGCTGAGTCACCAGCGCAATCCGCTCGGCCGCACGGTACGGCTACTCGGCTGGATGGCCGACCACGCCGCCGAGGACTATGGAGTGAGGGAGCTGGCGGCCGCCGTCGGGATGGCGCCCAGCACCGTCCATCGTTCGCTGGGGGCCCTGGAAGAGGAAGGGTTGATCGAGTCCGTCTCAACCTCAGGCCGATACCGGCTCAGTCTCGGCTTCTATCGCCTCGCCCTCCGCGGCGCCGCCCGGGCGCCAATCGTGGAACTGGCCCTACCCCACCTGCGCGTGGCCGCCAAGGCCGGAGGTGAGACCGCCCTGCTCGCGCTCTACGGTGCACCCGAGCTAGCGGCCATGTACGTCGCCGAGATTCCCGCCCGCCATCCCCTCCAGGTCAGACCAGCTCTCCACGAGTGGATGCAGTTGACTGTCTGCGCCGCCGGGCTGGCGATTCTGTCGGAGCTCGACGGGGAGACACTGATCTCTGCCTTCGGACAGGAGCGAGCCTCGGTGAACGCCTCCCAGCTGGCGGACCAGCTGGCGGTCGTCCGAGAGCGCGGATTCGCCTCCCTGCCCGGCCGCGCCGGCAACTTCGCCGGCGAGGTTGCGGCCCCCTTCTGGGGACCTGGGCGCAAGGTGCTGGGAGCGGTGGCCTTCGCCGTGCCCGAACGCCGCTTCAACCCGGTTCTGGAGACTTCCCTGGGCCAGCTCCTGGTCGAGCAGGCCCGGGCTATCTCGAGCGCCCTGGCCGGGTAGACGGCGGCGGCTCCTGGCTAGGGCAGGGCCACCTTGGCGACCGGCACCTCCCTCTCCCGGGCATAGTCGAGGCCCAACTCCACTGCGCCGAGAAGACCCTGCTCCTCCCCCAAAGCCGCCCGTTCGACCCGGCAGGTGACCCGCACAGAGGGGAAGGAAGCGTCGCTGATGCTGGTCAGGACGTCAGCCCAGAACTTAGGCGAGGAGGCGAGCACGCCGCCGCCCAGAGCGACCGCCTCTGGGTTGAGGAGGTTGATCAGACCGCCGAGGGCCAGGCCGACGTAACGGGCGGCCTTGCCGAGGACCTCCTGGGCCCCGACATCGCCCGCGGCGGCCAGACGACCCACTTCCGAGGCGCTGCTGACCCCGGCGGCGCGGGCGATTGCGGTCCCCGAGGAGAGCGCTTCCAAACAGCCCCGGTTGCCGCAGTTGCAGAGGGGGCCGTCGGGGACGATGACCATGTGGCCGAACTCGCCGGCGTAGCCCTGGTGGCCCCGGTAGAGCTGGCCACCCAGGATCAGGCCCGCCCCGATGCCGGTGCTCACGGTTACGTAGACAAAGTCCTGGGTGCCCCGGCCGGTGCCCCGGCGGTGCTCGGCGAGAGCGGCCAGGTTGGCATCGTGCTCGATCAGGCATGGGCAGCCGAGCAGCTTCTCGAGCCGGTCCCGGACCGGCACCCGGCGCCAGCCGGGCAGGTTGGGCGCGCCCTCGACGACTCCGGCTCCGCTGTCGACCGGGCCGGGCACCCCGACCGCCAGAACCAGCCCGGAGAGCCGGGCCTGGGGCTCGGCCGATACCACCTCCCGGACCAGTGCGTCGATCTGCGCCAGCACGCCGGCAGGTCCCTCGGTGGCGGCGGTGCGGGCTCGGGCTCGGTGGCGCACCTCGCCGTCCGGCCCGGCCAGGCCCACCCGGAGCCAGGTACCCCCGAGGTCCACGCCGGCCACGAAGGCAGGCGAATTGAAGGAGCGAGCCACTTGGGTCAGGTCTCCAGCAGCGGCGCCAGGGGAGGCAGTCCGGCGAGCAAGCGGAGCCGCTCGACGTTGGCCCGGTCCGGGCCCTGGTGCTCGAGGCCGGGAACCTCAAGGATGAAGGGGGCCTGGCTGAGGTGGGCATCCGCCAGCATCCAGCGGAAGGCCTCGGCGCCGATCTCCCCATCCCCGATGTTCTGGTGGCGGTCCACGTTGGAGCCGAAGACCGCCTTGGAGTCGTTGGCGTGGATCGCCGCCAGGCGCTCGAATCCGATCTCTCGGCCGAGCTCGTCCACCATCTTCGCCCGGGCCTCGGGATCGCGCAGATCGTGGCCGGCAGTGAAAGCATGGGCTGTGTCGAGACAGAAGCGGAGCCGGGGATGATCCACCGCCTCCATCATCTGCCTGATCTGGGCAAAGGAGCTGCCGATGTTGGCGCCTGATCCGGCGCTGTTCTCGATGATCAAGAGGCTCTCTCCATCGGTCTCGTCGAGAGCCCAGCGCATGGTCTCCGCCATCTGGGGAAGGACCACCTCGAAGCCCTGACCCTTGTGCGAACCGGGATGGAAGATCACCCCCCGCACCCCGAGCAGGTTGGCGATCTCCAGGTGGTGGCGGAGCGAGCCACGGGACTGAACCAGCAGCGCCTCCTTGGCGGTGGCCAGGTTGATCAGGTAGGGGGCATGGAAGAAGAAGGCATTCAGGCCGGTCTCCGTCATGCGCTGGCGAAAGCTGGCCACCGCTTCCTCATCAGGATGCAGTCGCCGCCAGGTCTGGGGCGGGGTGGGGTGGATCTGGATGGCCTCGGCGCCGATCTCCAGGGCGCGGTCAAAAGCGGTCAAGATCCCGCCTTGAGAGGAAACGTGGGCTCCGATCGTGGCCACGGCTACCCCGGAGCCGCCTGGGTGGGGGGCACGTACACCTGGGAGGCAGGCGGAGCCGCCAGCTCGCGGCTGCGACCGAAAGCGCCGTAGGCGAGCGAGATTGGCTGGTCTCCGCTAATGGCCAACTCCAGCAGGTGGTCAGTGGTAGGGGCGACGAACAGACGTAATGATGAGCTTCCCCCGGGCTCCTCCACCACAAGCACGGCCACAGCGCCGAGCTTAGAGCGGCGCACGGTCAGGGGTCCTCGCATAGCCCGTCTCAGGGTGCTCGCCAGGCCGGCCCCCGCGAAGGGCTCCACGCTCTGGCGATAGCTGACGGCCACCGCATGGGGTTGAACTACCCAGGTGGTCGCCGGATTGAGGTTTCCCGGCAAAGCGGTGATACCGAGCTCCTCGAGCTCGGTGGGGGAGCGAACGTAGACCTTGCTGCCGATGGCGATGACGTCGCTGTGAAAGATGGCGGCGTGGGGGACGGCGATGTCCAGGGTGCCCTGGAAGTTCCCGTCGTGCAAGACCAGCACCCGGAAGCTGGTGGTGGTGTCGACAGCCCGGCTGGTTCCGGTGATCTGATAGGCGCTCAGCCCGTCCATCGAGGCCACCACGCGATCGATCAGGGTCGGCCCACTGGGGAGGCCTTGGCCGCAGCCAGCGAGCAGAGGCAGCGCCCCGGCCAGCAACAAGGGAGCGATCCCCACCCGGTGGCGAAAAGGCAGGCGCAAGAGGCCAAGAGGCACGGCTAGACCTTCCCGACCGTCACCAGCAGGGCGTAGACAACGTAAAGGCCGATCCCGACCGGGGCCAGCACCCAGGTGCTGACCCCGCGGCGCCCGGCGGCGAGGAATGCCACCAGGACGGCGACGCCGGTGACGGCGGCCGAGAGAAAGCCGGCGGTGGAGAGCCGCCAGGGAGTGAAGCAGAGCCCGATGATGGCGGGGAAGGTGGCCTGGAAGACCATCGAGCCGGTGACGTTGCCCAGGGCCAGGCTGTCCCGGTCCCGGCGAATCCAGAGCGTGCCGGCGGTCACCTCGGGTAGCTCGGTCGCGATCGGAACCAGCAGGAGAGCGAGAACTAAAGGCGAGAGGTGGGCCAGGCTGGCCACCTTGTGGAGACCGAAGAGGAAGACCTCGCTGGCCAGAGCCAGACCCACCAGCCCCACCAGCGCCTGGACCGCCGGCAGCGCCAACCGGCTCGGCCCCTCGGGGCTCCAACCGCGCGCCAGGCGGGAGAACCAGAGCGGCTCATAGTCACCTTCCGGCGCCGCGTCGGCGCGGATGGTGCGTCGGACGAAGGCGACGTAGAGCAGGGCCAGCAGAGCCGCGTCCGCCCAACGCACCTGCCGGGGCAGGAAGGCGCCGGCGATGAGCAGGACGTAGCTCATCGAGAAGGCCCAGAGCACCCGGTGGGCGTTGGGGGTGCTCACCCGCAGGTGGGTCCTACCGCAGATGAGTCCGACCGCCCCGACCAGACCGAGCCCGATCGTGGCCAGCATCAGGGGAGCGCCTAGGATCGCGCCGGTGGCGGTCTGGGAGGCCTCGCGGCCACCGGAGATGAGAGCAACGATCGGGACGATGGTCTCCGGCATAGCGGTGCCGACCGCCGCCATGACACTCCCGGTCATGCCGTGGCCCATGCCCAAGCTGCGGGCACCCCACTCGACGGCGTTGGTGAAGAGGACCGCCGCCACCAGCATCAGGACCAGGCCGGCGACGAAGGCGAGCGCTATCTGCATGAGCTCAGCGCGGAGCGGAACCGGACCGGGTTGGGAGCAGCGTCCCGACCGAATCGCCGATCAAAGCGAAGCCATGGCTCAGGACAGAGCCCACCCCGACCGGCTGGACCCTCTCCTCGGGGGCGCTGGCCGAGGGGACCAGGGCATCGGCAATCCGCTGCCGGTACCAGGGAAAGAGCGAACGCGGCATTCGTTCCGGTTCCACCCAGCCCAGGCGCCAGGCCTCCCGGCTGCGCTGGAGTTGGCCCCCCACCACCCGGGCCCGAAAGACGACGTCGGTGTCGTGACGAATTCCGGTGAAGCGGTAGTAGCCGATGATCCGCTCGACCTCGATCTCCAGGCCGGTCTCCTCGCGAGTCTCCCGGACCACCGTGGCCGACGGCTCCTCGCCGGGGCCGACGTGGCCGCCCGGCGGCTCCCAACCGACCGGCCAGGGTCGCAGCTGGAGCAGGACCCGCCCCCTGCCATCGACCACCACAGCCTGGGCCCCGACGATCGTCCGCTGGCCTAGAGCACGCACGGATTGGCCAGAGCGTTGGCTAGGCCCTGAGAGGCCGGGGTGATGATGACGTTGATGGTGGGAAAGAGTTCGGAAGGTGGCACCCCTCCGACCACGATCCGCCAGAGCCAGTCGGCGGCCGCAAAGATGGGGGCCCCGATCGAGAAGCCGGAATTGAAGAACTCCGGCAGGACGAAGAAGAGGAAAAGGACGGCGAGGAGAATTCCCGTCCGGTTGCGATCGATCCACTGGAACAGGGATGGGGCGTGGCTCCGGAAGAGTCCTTCGGCGACCCCATATCCGTCCAAGGGGGGGATCGGAACTAGGTTGAAGACGAAGAGGATGACGTTGACGAAAAAGGCCTCGATCAGAATCCAGTACAGGTAGCCGGCCAAAGGCAGGTCGAAGCTGGGCAGGTAGCAGCCCTGGACCGAGGGATCGGCGGCAATCAGCAGCCGCAGCAGGATCCCCAGCAGGGCGGCGATGAGGAGATTGCTGAGGGGACCGCTGGCGCACAGCCAGGCGCGCTGGCGACCCCGCCGGATGTACATCGGGTTGAACTGCACGGGACGGGCGAAGCCGATCCCGATCAGGACCAGACAGGCCAGGCCCACCGGGTCGATCTGCACGGCGGGGTTGAAGGAGAGCCGGCCCTGGGCTCTGGGTGTGGGATCACCGTATGAGGTCGCTGTCAGCGCGTGGCAGAACTCGTGAACGGTGAAGCCGATGACGATCCCGGGAACGGCAAAGAGCAGCAGGACGAGATAGAACTCGATGCCGGTCCCCAACACCGGATGTCAGTCCAGGACGATCTTGCGAGCGCGGCGCCGACCCTTGGGCCCTCGGGGATGGCGGCGGTGCTCGACCGCCGCCGCCGCCGCCAGGAACATCTCGCGCTGCGCCTTGAGGAGGTGGGCGCGCGACTCGGGGGGCACCAAGTCGCCGATTTCTCCGGCGGCCCGGGAAACGACTTCTCCGATCTGGCGCACCGCCCACTCGCCTACGCGCGCCGCTTCTTCACGCTCCATCAGGACCTCCCGAAATGAATGGCCAGCTGGCCGCTCTCCAGGTGCGCCGCCGTGGTCACCTTGCCATGCAGCACCCGCGGCAGGCTGATCTCTCGCTTGTAAGGGCCAACACTGACATAGAGTTCGTCGTCCCGTTGGGTCAGCTCCACCTGCTCCTTGCTGGCGAAGGGCAGCTGCAGAGTGAGCACGTACTCGTCACCCTCCTTGTGCAGCGCCTGCGGCTTGGTGTCATAGAGGATGGCACTGGGATCGATGTCGCCAAAGAGCGAGTCAGCGAGCTCGCTCAGATTGGCCAGACCGACTATCTCGTGGTCAAAGAGCTGGCTGTTGAGGATGGGAACCGGGGAAAACGCGGCCTCCACCTGCTCTGCGTAGCGCTGCTGAGACTTACGCCAGTCGGCGAAGTAGCCCTCGCCGACGGCCTCCGGGAGCACCCGGTTGACCAGCACAGCGTCGACCTGGTAATCGTAGAGATTGAGATAGGTGTACGCTCGCTCAGCTTCTTTGATAACCATCTTTTCGAGGTTGAGCACGAGCCTGACGGTGCAGGTTTTGGAGTCGCTGAGCACCTCTTTCATGGAGTCCAGGTCCAAGAGAAGATCCTTGATCGAGCCGTAGATTTCGTCGCCTGGCAGCGGAATTTTGATGAATGGTTGCACGATCGGGCGAGCCACCCGCATGACCTTGCGTTCGAGCGGAAAGATACGGTCCAGATACCAGTGGGCGACGTCGGGAAAGGCGAGCAACTGTAGGGTCTCACCGGTGGGCGCGCAGTCGACGATCAGCACGTCGTGTTGATTCAGTTGGGCGTGACGCCGGATCCACATCAGGCTGGAGATTTCCTCCATCCCGGGCGGAGTGGCCAACTCTTCGGCGATGATCTCATCCACGCCCTGGCTGTTGAACAGCACCGATAGATAGCCATGGATCTTGTCCCAGTGCCCCTCCATTTCATGGAGTGCGTTGACCTCCTGCGCGTAGAGGTTCTCAGCCACCTGGGTGGGCTCGGGGGCGAGCTCCCGGTCCAGCGAGTCCCCCAGGCTGTGGGCGGCGTCGGTGGAGATGATCAGGGTTCTCAGTCCCATCGCAGCACACTTGACCGCGGTAGCGGCGGCCACGGTGGTCTTGCCCACACCGCCCTTACCGGTGTAGAGGATCACCCGCATTTGAGCGAGTATAGAGACGGCCGAAAATCGTCCTCTTAGCGGAGGACGAAGAAGCCCACCACCACCATCACCACCATAACCCCGCTGACCAGCATCACCCGGCGCAGGTCGAGCCAGAGATAGGGGGTGCGGTCGGTCGGGACGGCGGGGCTGTCATCGAGCGGCTCGAGATGGGCCTGCTGCTGGCGCTGGCGCTCGGCTCGACCGGCTGGGCCCGCCTTCTTGGGAAGAAAGGAGGGGCCCGCCGAGAGGCTGGTGGCGGGCGCAGCCGCGGCCAGGCCAGGGTTCGCTACTGGCGGTTGGGCGGCTGGCTTCGGGCTTGCCTGGCGCCGGGGCAGGAACGTCCCCGCCGCCGGGCTGACCGCCGTCTCCGGGGGCACGCTGTCCAGGTCGGCTTCTGGAATCGCCTCAACTGGATTCGGGACATTCGCCGCCACCTGCGATCGGGCGGCGTTGGGCGTCGGCGGCCGCTTGCGCGAGGTCGAGCGGCGCTTGGGGCGTCTTGCCAATTAGGGCTCCGCGAACTGGGTGCTGGACCAAGCCCGGGGTCGGGCGCGGCAAGTGTATCCAAGCTGGGCTTGAAACTCGATGGCCCGAGACGAGTGCAGGCAGCGAGCACCGGCGGGGTGGGGGTCAGCTTGGCGAAGGAGGGGACGAAGCGATGCCAGCGCCCACTGCCTGCGTGGGCGATGTGTGTGGGGCCACATCTTGTGCCCGCAGTGCATTGAACCACAGAATGTTGTGGACCGCAAGGGCCTAGACCCACCAGATTTCGACCAATTTCGGTGCGTCGAGAACACTCCCGCCTGGGGAGCCCCGACCGCCCGGGAGAAAGCTGTCCCTCGGCTACGCTTACTGGCCCGAAGCGACCGTCGGCCGACGACGAAGCAGCAGCTGAGCGGTGCTGGCCGACACCTGGGGAAGGCGGGCCTCTGGCTGATCAGATCAGACGTTGAACAGGAAGTGCATCACGTCGCCGTCCTGGACCAGGTAGTCACGCCCCTCTAGCCGGCGCTGACCGCGCTCTCTGACCGCCGCGTAGCTGCCTGCCTCCACCAGCTCCTGCCAAGCGCACACCTCAGCCCGAATGAAGCCCTTGGCAAAGTCGGTGTGGATGGCTCCGGCGGCGTCCCGGGCGTTGGCCCCCTGAGCCACCGTCCACGCTCGCACCTCCTTCTCCCCGGCGGTGAAGAACGTCTGCAGGCGGAGGGCGTGATAGCCGGCCCGACTGAGCCGCCCCAGACCGGCCTCGCTCAGGCCCAGACCGGCCAGGAACTCCTCGGCCTCCTGCGGCTCCAGCTCGGAGAGTTCCGCCTCCAGCTTGGCGGAGACGGCGACGAAGTCGGCGCCCTCCTGGGCGGCTCGGTCGGCGATTCTCCCTGCCGCACCGGCCGCCGCATCCCCGGCCAACTCGTCCTCGTCGACGTTGCCGACGAAGATCACCGGCTTGGCGGTCAGCAGCTGCGCCTCGCGGACGCCGACCTCCTCCTCGGCGCTGAGGCTGACCCGGCGCGCGGGGAGTCCCTGGTCGAGCACCTCGCGAACCTTGTTCAGACCCGAGACCTCCGCCTGCAGTTCCCGCGAGGCGGCTCCCGCCCGGGCCGTCTTGCCGGAGCGCTCGAGGCGGCGGTCGACCGTGCCCAGGTCGGCCAGAGTCAGCTCGAGCTCCAAGATCTCCAGATCACGGAGAGGATCCACGGCGCCCTCGACGTGGCCGACCTCGGACGCGGTGAAGGCACGGAGCACGAAGGCGATGGCGTCGGCGCTCCGAATATGGCCCAGGAACTGGTTACCCAGCCCCTCACCCGAGTGAGCACCGCGGACCAGGCCAGCGATGTCGGTGAAGGTGACCGTGGCGGGAATCACCTTGGGGGGATGGAATACCTCGGCCAACTGGCGGATGCGGTCATCCGGAACGGGAACCACCCCGGTGTTGGGATCGATGGTTGTGAAGGGAAAGGCACCCACCGCGACGTGGGCTCGGGTCAGGGCGTTGAAGAGCGTCGACTTACCGGCATTGGGCAGCCCAACGATGCCAACTGAGAGGCTCAACCTCGCCGCCTCAGGGGGTGCCGACCGGGATCAGGAGAACTCGGCGCACCAGCTCTTCCAACCCATTCTGCCCGGGGCCGGGCACGAGCCAGTCGGCCGCCGCCCGAACCTCCGGGGCAGCGGTTTCGACCGCCACCTTGGTGCCGGCAACGGCCAGGAGAGGGAGATCGTTGGGGGCATCCCCGAGCGTCACCACGTCCTGGGGGTCGACCCCCAGATGGCGGCACAGCCAGCGCAGCGCGTGACCCTTGTTCACTCCTGGGGCGGTGACCTCACAGAAGCCGATCAGAGAGCGGGTCACCTCGGCCCGAGCGCCGATCAAGCGCTTGAGCTCCCCGAGGGCGCTGGCGAAGCGCCCCGGGTCTTCGGCGACGATGGTGAGCTTGGTGCTGCCCCGGCGGACACGCTCCTCCAGGGAGGGGTCGGTCGCGACCTCGGCCTCGACCTGGGCGATCCCGGTGTAGAAGCGCACGTCATCGTTGATCTCGTCCACGTAGAGGTGGTCGTCCTGGTAGACGTTGAGGGCGTAGCTCCGCTGGCGACAGATCTCCAGGACCTCGAGCCCCAGCTCACCCGAGATCTCGTCGCGGCTGAGAACCGGGGCGGAGGCCATCTCCTCCTCTGAGGTTCCGCTGGCCAGCTCTTTGATCAGAGCGCCCTGATAGCAGATCAAAGGAAGATCCACGCCCAGCGCCAAGGCGTGGGGGAGCCCGGAGCGGTACATGCGCCCGGTGGCGACGCCGACCTGGATGCCCGCCTCTCGGGCCCGGGCTACCGCGGCGGTGTCGGCGGGGTCAACCTGGAGCCTCTCATCGAGAAGCGTGCCATCCAGGTCGGAGATGATCAGCCTGGGTCTCACCGGCGGGGGGCGACCTCGGGGTTGGCGCAGGCCAAGGGCGCCTTGCCGTCGAGGACGTTGAGGATGTTGCGGGCAGCCAGCTCCCCCATCGCCGCCCGGGTCTTCCCGGTGGCGCTGCCCAGGTGCGGCAGCAACACGGCGGTGATGCAGTCGGCCAGGCCCGCAGCCATCTCCGGCTCGCGCTCGTAGACATCGAGTCCAGCCCCGGCGATCACACCAGAGCGGAGAGCATTGACCAGGGCCGCCTCGTCGATGATCGGTCCCCGCGAGGTGTTGACCAGGATGGCACTGCGGCGCATGCTGGCCAGCTCTGCTTCGCCGATCAGGTGGTGGGTCTCCTCGGTCAGCGGCACGTGGCAGCTGACGAAGTCGGACTCGATCAGGAGCCGGTCCAGAGAGCAGGCCTCGACATCGAGATCTCCCTCTCGGACCACGCCAACCGGGTCGTAGGCGAGGATGCGCATGGCGAAGCCCCCGGCGGCGCGCCGGGCAACCGCCTTGCCGATCCTGCCGAAGCCGATGATCCCGAGGGTGGCTCCCGTCACCTCCTGACCCAAGAGGTAGTCCGGCCGCCAGCCGTCGTAGCGGCCGTCCCGCATCTCCCGGTCGGATTCGACCACCCGGCGCGCTGCCGACAAGAGCAGGGTCATGGCCAGGTCGGCGGTGGCATCGGTGAGCACGTCAGGGGTGTGGCCGACGTAGATGCCTCGCTGGGTGCAGCCGGGGATGTCGACGTTGTCCAAGCCGACCGCGTAGTTGGAGACGACGCGGAGGCCGGGTCCAGCCGCATCTAGAGCTGCCTCGTCAATTCGGTCCCGCAGCTGGGGAAGGAGGGCATCGGCACCCGCGATCACCTCCCGGTACCGCTCCGGGGGCAGGATCTCACCCAGGATCTCCAGCTCACAGCGCTCTCGGAGCAAGCTCTCAGCCGGACCAGGCACGGACAGGGTCATGACCACCTTCGCCACTCTGGAGCCATTGTCGCCGATGCCCGCCCTAGCGCCGCGGGGAGAGTTCGGAGCGGATGGGGTATATTCAATTCGTTGCCAACTCGCTCTAGACGTCCCTTCCGGCCCACCCATCGCACCGCCTACCTGGGCCCCGATGAGCTCCCCCAGCCGGATCCCGCCGCCTCCGTCAGCTTCTCCGAGCTTGGGCTCTCGGCGCCGATGCTGAGAACCCTCGCTGAGGTTGGCTACAGCGACCCCACTCCGATTCAGGCTCTGACGCTGCCGGTGGCGTTATCCGGGCGGGACTTCGTGGGTCAGGCCCGAACCGGATCGGGCAAGACCGCCGCCTTCGCGGTCCCCATCCTGGAGCGACTGGACCCGACCTCGAAGAGTGTCCAAGCGCTGGTGCTGTGCCCCACTCGCGAGCTGGCCGCCCAGGTGACAGTTGAGTTCGAGAAGCTGGCTCAGGGCCGGTCGGTGCAGATTCTCACCGTGGTCGGCGGCGATCCCATCCGACGCCAGCTCGATGGCCTCCTCGCCCATCCCCAGGTGGTGGTGGGTACCCCCGGGCGGGTCCTCGACCACCTCCAGCGCCGCACCCTGTCCTTGGGGGAGATCCGCTTCGTGGTTCTGGACGAGGCCGACCGGATGCTTGACATGGGCTTCGCCCCCGACGTGGAGCGGATCCTGCTCCAGACCTCCAAACAACGCCAGACCATGCTCTTCTCGGCGACCGTGCCGGAATGGGTCCACCGTCTCGCTTCCCGCCACATGCAGGACGCCGAGACCGTCTCGGTCAGCGGTCGGACTGAGCTGGTGCCGACGGTGCGCCAATGGTGCATCGAGTGCTCCTGGTCGGAGAAGGAAGAGGCGCTGGGAATGCTCATGGACAGTCCCCTGGTCACCCTGGGCCTGATCTTCAGCAACACCAAGCGCAACGCCGACCATCTTCACACCGCCCTGCTCGGCCGCGGCTACGACGTCACGGTCATCCATGGCGACCTCTCCCAGCGCGAGCGCGACCAGGCCCTGGAGCGATTCCGGGGCAGCAAGGTGCGCTTCCTGATCGCCACCGACGTCGCCGCCCGGGGTCTCGACATCGACGACATCAGCCACGTCATCAACTACGACATCCCGGCCACCCCTGAGGACTACGTCCACCGGGTGGGGCGGACAGCTCGAGCCGGCCGCGACGGTGTCGCCCTGACCCTGATCACCCCGATTGAGATCCTCAAGATCCGGGACATCGAACGCCATACCAAGCGCTCGATCGAGCGGCACACCCTTGAGGACCTGAAGCTGCTGGCCGGCACCGCTGGCGCCCTCGCCGGCTGAGCACCCGTTCGGCCCCAACTCTCGAGTTATCTCGTCGCCACGATCACCCCGGTTAGTAGGGAGCTTGTAGTTCCGGGAACATAGGGAAATGGCGGACATTGCGCGTTAGCAGCCGCGCTCCGGTGCGGATGGCCGTGGCGGCTATGGCCAGATCCGCGCCATCGATTGCCTGGTGACTGGGCAGCCAGCGGCGCCCCAGAGCACCCGCGCCCTCGGCAATCTCGGCGTCAACAGGATGCCAGATCAGCGTGGCAAGCAGCAACCGTGTTGGTTCCTCTTCTCTGGGCCGCATCCCGGCCAGTGTCTCCAGCCTGGTGATCTCACTGGCATGTAGCGGCGCCTCAGCCCGCTCCCGTTCAAGGAGTACAGCCGCACCGGTATGGCCACGCAGGTAGTCGATCAGCACTGAGGTATCGACCAAAGCCGTCATGATCCGGACCCATCCACCCGAGACCCCGAGCGCAGGTGATCCACCCAGGCTTCCCCCTCCTGGCGATCCTGCCCCCAGGCACCCAAGGCACTTCGCATCGCGGCCAGATCATCTGCAGTGCAGCGCTCCACCCCGTACACCGTCTCCACCGCGGCTCGGATCAGGGCAGAGATGGAGCTGCCCGTGCGGGCGGACTCCGCGTCCAGGGCTTGCCGCTCCTCGCGAGTCAGCGAGATCTGCGTTCTCTGCATGATGTAAGACTACATCACTCGGCTCTGGGCCGACGAGTCGCGCCGTGGCGGCACTCGACCTGCCACGGCGCCAGAGCCCGGCCCGGCCCGGAGGCTCGCCAATACGAGCATCGAGGGGCGGATCTGATCCGCCCCTCCAACCGAGACTCTTCCGAGTCGCTCTACTACAGTCCGCTATACTGCAGAGCGCACTATGGCACTCCGAACCTGGACCCGTCCGAAGCACGACCTGCTGACCCTGGCTGCTCTCGGGCTGCTGGCGGAGCGGCCGCGGCACACCTATGAGATCCAAAGGGAGCTGCACCAGCGGAACAAGGACTTCGCCGGCAACCCCAGAGCGCTCTATCACGCCGTGGATCGCTTAGCGGCCGGAGGGTTGATCGAGTTAGCCGAAACCGTGCGGGACGGCCACCGCCCGGAGCGGATCGTCTACCGAGCGACTCCCGAAGGGTGCGAGGAGTTGCAGCAATGGCTGTTCGACCTCCTGGCTGTCCCCCGCCAGGAGCCGTCGGAGTTCTCCGCCGCGGTCAGCATGATCGGGTATCTCTCGGAGCCAGCGGGCCTTCGAGCGCTGGCTCAGCGGGTGGCCCAGCTGGAGGGCCGGATCGCCGCCATGAACGCCGTGCTGTCCTCGCTGCTCGACCAGTTCGGAATGCCTCGGCTCTTCCTCCTGGAGCGGGAGTTCGAGCGAAGCCTGTGGCGGGCTGAGCTGGCCTGGGTAACCGAGCTCATCAGCGAGATCAGGGCGGGTGAACTGGCCGTCGACCAGCAGTGGCTGCACGCCCACGTCGATGGCGACAACGAACCCGATCCCGCAGCTTCGGCGCCGCTGGCGACGGTGGCACCGAAGCCGCGGCGAGGCCAAGGATCCGGGCAGCACCGGCCCCAACTACGGGTCGAGCAGGGAGGAACTGATGACGGATCCCGATGGTTCGCGCCAGACCGTGATCAGCGTGCACCAGCTACGCCGCGTCTTCAAATCGCGCAAGGGTGCCGTGGAAGCTGTTGCCGGCATCGACCTGGAGGTCTACGCGGGCGAGATCTTTGGCTTCCTGGGACCCAATGGCGCGGGCAAGACGA
>PLDE01000036.1 GCA_003135035.1 Candidatus Dormiibacterota bacterium
CTCAGCCGACAAGGTAGGCCTCGACAACCTCGGCTTGGCCCCTGAGGTCAGCCATGGTCCCCTCCCCTAGGATCCTGCCCTCGGCCATCACGATCACCGGCTCACAGAACTCGTCCATAAAAGCGAGCTCGTGCTCCACCAGCAGGATCGACATGCCGTCCGAACAAAGCTCCTGCAGGCTCTTGCCGATCTTGAGGGCAAGCGTGGGGTGGATTCCCGCCATCGGCTCATCGAGGAGCAGCAGCTGGGGTCGGGCCATTAGGGCACGCATGATCTCCACCAGGCGGCGCTGGCCCCCAGAGAGCTGGCCGGCGTAGGTGTCGGCATACTCCAAGAGGCCGAATTGATCCATCAACTCCTTGGCCTCCTCGACGGCGGCCAACTCCTCGCTTCGCCAGAAGCGTCGGCCGCGAAGGGCGCCCGTGAGGGTATCGCCCTTCTGACCCGGAACTGCCGAGAGCAGGTTCTCCACCACGGTCAGTCGCTTGAATTCACTGGCGAGCTGGAATGTGCGCACGATCCCGGCCCGGGCCCGCTGGTAGGCGGGCGTACTGGTCATGTCCTGACCCTGGTAGAGGATCCGCCCGTCAGTCGCCTTGACGGTGCCGGCCAGGGTCGACAGGAAAGTCGACTTGCCGGCCCCGTTGGGTCCGATCAGCCCGGTCAGCCGCCCCCGCCCAATGCTGACGCTTACCCCGTCGACGGCCCGGGTGCCACCGAAGGTGACTCCCACTGCTTCCGCCGAGAGGATGAAGCCACTGCCTTCGCGCGGTTCTCCCCCCCCGGCCAGGCGGCTGAGGATGGGCGGCGGCCGCGCCCTGGTGCCAGGGGTGAAGTCTCCAGCCGCCAGCGCCTGAGCCTTGGCGAAGATCCGCCGGCGCTGTTCGGGGATGATTCCCTGGGGGCGAAACCAGAGAAAGCCGACTATGAGCAACCCGATGGCCACCCACTGAAGGGCGGGGATCATGCCTGGCGGCCCCAGAGAGGAGGGGATGAATCGAGTTGCCTCTTCGAATCCCAAAGGCACCAGGATCGCCCCCAGGATGGCACCCTTGTGGTTGCCTAGCCCGCCGATGATCACGGCGGCGAAGAGCACGATCGTCTCGGCGTAGCCCCAGGCCCCCGGCGACCAGAGGGTGATGAAGCCGACCAGGACTCCCCCGGACAGACCGGCTGCCATGCCGCCCAGCACTAGCACTGCGGTGCGAAGGCTGAGCAGGTTCTTGCCGAGAGCGTCGGCGACTGGGCCGTTGTCCCGCATCGCCCGCAGGCTCCGTCCGTAAGGGGACTCGGTGATGCGGCGGAAGAGGAGGTAGACGGCGAGCGCCAGCACCGCCGCCACCGCCCCGTATCCCCATTGATAGGTCTGACTCGCCGGGTTGATCACGTTGTGCAGCGGGGCGGGAACCAGAGATAGTCCCGCCGCCCCGTTGAAGAGGGGAACGAAGTTATTGACCAGCAGGTTGGCCATGACCGCCGTGACTAAGAGACCGATCGCCGCCACCTGGCCGGTGAGCCTCCTGCCCACCAGCAGGCTGAAGGGCAGTGCCACCAGGCCGCCCACTATCGCGGCCCCGATCCAGGGGAGAGGGAAGGGCAGTCCAAGTCCCCCGATGTAGCTCTGGAAACCGCCGTTGGCGGTGTCAGGCGGCAGCGAGAGCACGGCTGCGGTGTAGGCACCGGCTGCCTGAAAGATGATGTAGCCAAAGTTGCTGACACCAGAAACGCCGAATTGCATCGAGAGACCGAGGCAGGCGATGGCGTCGACGCCGCCATAGACGAGGAGATTAGCTAGGTAGAAGAGGGTGGCCTGGCTCAATTTCGACCGTCCTTGCGCGGCCGGGTCGGCGAAGGTTCAGCGACGGGACCCATGCTTAAAAAAAGAGCCATGGTGTCATCCGATCGCCCCGGCATTGAAGAGGCCGCGGGGGCGTACGGCAAGAATGACCAGCAGGATCACGAATGCGGTCACGTATTTGTAGTCCGAGGTGATGAACACGGCGCTGACCTCGGTGGCGACGCCGATGACCAACGCGCCCAACATGGCTCCGTACGGCTGGCCGGGGCCGCCAAGGAAGACGGCAGCGAGGATGAGGACCAGAAAAAGGTCGGCGCTGGTGGCCCCAAAACTGCCGGAATTGATGGCAAAAACGGTGCCGGCTACTCCGCAGAGGGCACCCGTGATTAGACACGCCAGAGTCACCACCCGATCGGTTCGGATACCGCAGTTCCGAGCTAGCGTCCGGTCGGCTGCGGTCGCCCGCATCGCCTTCCCGAAGCGGGTGTAGCGAAGTAGTAGGTGCAGCCCGACCATGAAGACGAGGCTGAGTCCGATGATGACCAGTTGGACTAGGGTCAGGTCGAACCCCGCGAACAAGTAGGTTGGCCCCTGGCTCATGGTGTAGGAGACGTTTGCCGCCCCCTCCACCGCTTGGACGGTGTACTCGATGATGAGAAGCATCCCGAGGGAGACGATCACCACCGCAGTCGGGGAGGTTCCCCGCCGTTGGAAGGGCGCGTAGATGTACTTGTTGATGACCAAGGAAATGACGGCGCCTGCGACTGCTGCACCTACCATCGCCAACCAGATCGACTGGCCGGTCTGGTTGATCAGGTAGGCGACGTAGGCGCAAGCGATCATCACCGACGCGTAGGCCAGGTTGAGCACGCTGGTGACTCCGAATTGCACGGTGAAACCGACGGCGGCCATAGCCAGTACCGAGGCAGTGACGAGACCAAAGCCAATCGAGGCGAGGAACAGAGGCATGTCAGAGAAGGCTTTCCTGAGGGAAGGGGACTGGGTGGGGCGATGCTCGCCCCACCCGGTCCAGGTTCATCTTGGGATATCGGCTACTGAACGGCCCGCAACTGGGCGGTCGAGATTCCTCCGAGCACCGTGACGGCCCCGTTGGACTTGTAGCCGTCGTACTGGAAGATCCAGGGCGAGTCGT
>PLDE01000046.1 GCA_003135035.1 Candidatus Dormiibacterota bacterium
AACAGGTTTCCCCCCGAGCCCCAGGCATCAATCGGGCTGTTCCAGCAGCTCAACGCACTGGTACTTCCGGTGGCCACGCTTACCCTGGTCACTCTGGCGCTCTTCAGCAGGTATATGCGAAGTTCCATGCTGGAGAACCTGGTTCAGGACTACGTGCGAACGGCGAGATCGAAGGGCGTGTCCAATCGGCGCGTGCTCTTCCGCCATGTTCTCCGCAACGCCCTGATCCCGGTGCTCACCCTGGTGGGGCTCAGCATCCCCGGCATCGCCGCTGGGGCGGTCGTCACCGAGACCGTCTTCAACTTCCCCGGGATGGGATATCTCTTCTTCCTGGCCGCGGAGAACGATGACTTTCCCGTACTCCTGGGGGTGACCGTGGTGATCGCGGTCGCCACGGTGATCGGATCGCTGGTGGCCGACATCCTCTACGCGGTTGCTGACCCGAGGATTCGCTATGTCTAAGGCGCCTCGTACACGACTTTGGCTGCTCGCCGGGAGGGGTCGCTGAGATGAGCTTGGGGTTGAACACGGGCTTGGTCGACATCCCCAGCGAGACCTTGCCCACGCCGGAGGGAGGGGAGGCCTATCAGAGCGGGAGCGCTCTGAAGGCGATCTTGTCGGTGTTCGTCGAGAACAAGCTGGCTGTGATCGGGGCGGGTTTGATCGTCTTCTTCATCCTCTTTTGCTTCCTCGGGCCGCTGATCTATCACACTCAGCAGGTCTTCACCAATCCCAACATCAAAGACCAGGGGCCCAGCCTGAAGCACCTGCTCGGGACCGACGACACTGGATTCGACAATCTCGGCCGACTCATGCTCGGAGGTCAGACCTCGCTTGAGGTCGGAATTGCGGCCGCCCTCCTGGCCGTCTGTATCGGGGTCATCTGGGGGGCCACCGCCGGTTTGGTGGGTGGGTTCGTGGATGCGGCGATGATGAGAATCGTCGACTCGATGCTGGCCATCCCCTTTCTGCTCCTGCTCATCCTCCTGGGCGCCATCTTCTCCACCTCGGTACCGGAGCTGATCATCGCCATCGCCTTTGTCGCCTGGTTAGGTCCGGCCCGACTTGTTCGAGGCGAGACACTTTCGCTTCGCGTCCGTGAGTACGTCCAAGCGGTTCGAGTAATGGGGGGGAGTCAGCGCCGGGTGCTGCTCCGCCACATCATCCCCAACTCGATTGGGGTAGTCGTGGTGAACGCGACATTCCAGGTTGCCGACGCCATTGTGGCTGTCGCCACTCTCAGCTTCCTCGGCTTTGGCATCGCTCCCCCGGCCACCAACTGGGGTCTCGAGCTTTCCAACGGCACCACCTACGTCTTCGCCGGCTATTGGTGGCTGATCTATCCGGCCGGAGTCTGCATCGTTCTGACGGTGATGGCCTTCAACTTCGTGGGAGACGCTCTCCGCGACTCCCTCGAAGTCCGTCTCCAGCGCCGCTAGCTGACCCCGATCTGAGCCGCACCGGGAGGCACATCGGCCCACCCCGGGGCCACGATGCCCCTGATCGGGCCAGTTCACCGCCCGGGAGAGGCGGACTGCCAAGCCAGCTCAGTCGATCGAGGCTGGGCCGCCTCGATCTCCAGCCCAGGGCACCGGAGAGCGCAGGAATCATCCCTACGGGGGATGGCAGGACTTGGCCAACCCTTTAGGATTCTCTTAACCATGCGGGCGAATCTCGGATCGGCGCCGGGCCGACCAGAACGTTCGAGTTTGGACCATGGCACAGGAGGGTCGAGATCTTGGCGAGAAAGTTGTCTAAATTTCCGGTTTGGCGGATGGCCGGTCTAGTCTCGTTAGCGGCGATCTCCATCGCCGGCGTGGGTTCGGGAGTCCTTTCCGGGGCTCTCAATGCCAGCGCTGCCTCCGCGTCCTCGAGCAAGGTAGTTACTTGGGGTGAAGCCGCTGGTGGCGCTCCCGACTACATCTCGCCGGTCGAGTCGGCGAGCTATTTCACGACCACCAACGCCCAGTACTTCTCCTGGCTCAGCTACCGGCCGTTGTACTGGTTCGGCAACGACGGCAAGCCGACCCTCAACCCGAGTTTGAGCATCGGCGACGCGCCGAAGTACACCAACGACAACAAGACCGTCACCCTCAATCTCAAGCATTGGGATTGGTCGAACGGTACTCCGATCACCTCGCGTGACGTGATCTTCTGGATGAACGTTCTCAAGGCCTCGGTGAGTCCTGCCGCCGCTAACCTCACCAGCTCCAGTGCGGCTGGCCCGGGATGGGGCGCCTATGTGGCGGGTTTGTTCCCAGACAACGTGGCCAGCTACACTGCCGAGGGCAATCACACCGTGGTGTTGCAGCTCAACGGTGTGTACAACCCGACCTGGTTCACCTACAACGAGTTGAGCCAGATCTATCCGATCCCCCAGGCGAGCTGGGACAAGACCTCGGCGAGTAGCCCTGTCGGCAACTACGACGAGACTGTTCCCGGCACCGCAACTACGGGCGCTCTGGCGGTGGCCCAGTACATCAACACCGAAGCGCAAGCCACCAGCACCTACGGGACCAACCCCATGTGGCAGGTTGTCGACGGGCCCTTCAAGATCAGCTCGTTCAACATCTCTGGCTACGCGAAGTTTGTTCCCAACACTCGCTATTCAGGTGCCGACAAGCCAGATATCAAGGCCTTTGAGGAGATTCCATACACCAGCACCACGTCTGAGTTCAATGCACTCAAGGCGGGTGACCTGACGATTGGCTACATGCCTCAAGAGGACTACTCGCAGCTCAAGGAGCTCGAGCACAGCGGTTACAAGTCCTCTTACTGGTGGATCTACTCGACCAACTACTTCCCGCTCGACTTCAGCAACCCCCAGGTGGGCACGCTGTTCAAGCAGTTGTACATCCGTCAGGCGATGCAGTCCCTGGTCAACCAGAAGCAGATCATCAAGGATTACTACGTGGGAGGCCAGGGCCAGGTCAACAACGGCCCGGTACCGACCTATCCCTCGAACACCAAAGAGAATCCCTTCTTGAGCAAGCTCGAGGCCAACCAGAACGGCGTCTACCCGTACGATCCGACCAAGGCCGCGGCCCTACTCAAGGACCACGGCTGGACGGNNGGCGCCGGGATCACCCAGGGCGAGAAGCTGCAGTTCAAGTTCCTCTACACCTCCGGCAGCACGGTCTTCACCGACGAGATGACCACTCTGGTTTCCGACTGGAAGCAGGAGGCGGGCATCAGCGCCGTCGTGCAGACCCCCGAGACGTTCGGTGATGTGATCACCAGCGCCTATACTCCCGGCTACGCATGGCAGGTCGACAACTGGGGCGGCGGCTGGGTGTACTCACCCGACTTCCTTCCCACCGGCGAGGAACTCTGGGAGACCGGAGCCAGCTCCAACACCGGCAACTACGACAGTGCGGAAGCCAATGCGTTGATCAAGGCTACCAACGACGCTCCCACAGCGGCTGCGGAGATCACAGCAATCGACAAGTACGAGAACTATTTGGCCGAGCAGATCCCGGTGATCTGGATGCAAAATCCGCCTCAGGCACTGACCATCTACAACAGCAAGCTGACGGGTCTCGACCCGCAGGGTATCTTCGACGAGATCTACCCGGAGAACTACCGGGTTTCCTAGCGGCGAACGACACGATCGATAGAAGCGGGGCCCGGCATCTGCCGGGCCCCGTCTTTTTTGTCCGTCACCAGGACTGGCCCCTTTGGACTGGCGG
>PLDE01000159.1 GCA_003135035.1 Candidatus Dormiibacterota bacterium
CGACAGCACAGACCGGGATCGCGTTGCTTCCCATCTGCCGCCGCCTTGAAGGCGACTTCATCGGATATTGCGGACTGATCATCGGCCGCTCCTCCCTCGACGAACCTGAGATTGCCTACGAGCTGTTGCAACGAGCACACGGATGCGGCTATGCAACTGAGGCGGCCCGGGCAGTGCTCGACGCCGCGATCGCAACTGGGCGGACGCGGCTCTGGTCGACCGTAGGCAGTTGGAACACACCGTCGCTCCGTATCCTCGAGAAGCTGGGTTTCGAACGCGACCATGTCACGACGAAAGAGGACGGGAGCGAGGTGGTTTGGCTTACACGAGTGCTGCCCTGAGCTTTGGTGCTGAGCGAGCCCTCGGGGCGCACAGTTGGGCGCAAGTACGACGGCGTTTCGGCCAGGGACTAGCCAGGCTGAGTGGACGAACTGATTACGACGCAGCATAGCCTTCTGAGCAGCGTTACTCCGCTCGCGGTATGCCCGCTAGGCTTCTTCGCTCATCGCTGAAGCAGCAACGAGTCGTCCAAATCGGGCCAGCGCCGCGGTGCTGATCGAATGGTTGCGGGTCTACCAGCGCGCCGGCTTCGGCAGGCGCAAGAGCTCGCTCGCCCCGGCTAGCCTGAGCTCGGACGCCAGGATGGCGGAATACGTCACCCGGGCGCCTCGAGGCCACCGCGATGCCGTGGATCCGCGCTTCGCCAAAGGCCCGCCCTAGTCCCAGATGCGGCTGGGGCGACTCTCAAACGGGGCTGGACTCGAGCCTGATTTAAGCGCGCCTTGAAGGAGAGTAGGTGAGCTTCGAATCCCTCGCCGGAGCCACTAACCCCAGTTCCTGGGACCTCTACCAGCTCACCGACGCCATCTGACGGGCTCGAAATGGCCTCTGGAGGCTCTGAGGGAGCAACCTTGCAACTCGCCTTGCAAGCACCCCCCTACGGTCGTTGCAAGGTTCACTTTCTCACCTTCCACGAGTTCAGTCAACGAGCTCAGCCCGGCCGTCAGGCCGGGGTTTGTACACCCTGAAGGCGGTAGTTTGTACCTCGCCTGGCCCGATCTCAGCGTGAGATCAGGCTGCCACTGGCCAGGACGAGAAATGAGCAGTCTTAGCGAACCTCGTTTCGGCGTTCGGCCCGCGTCTCAGTTCGCGGGGTTGCTGGAGAGTTCTGATCCGAGGCTCTGAGGATTTGAGGCGAGCCCACTTCGAGCCACTTCAGGTTGGGACTTGTACACGCCGAGAGCGTCAAACTGTACACGGCGGAATCTGATCTCAAGGCGAGATCAGACTGGCGCTGCCGGGAAGAGGAGATCCGAAATTTGGATGACCGTCGCACCCACTTTTCGCCTTCCGACAGCGTGAACCATCCCGAATTAGACTACTAGGGACTCCCGCTACGGACTAGTAGCGGACCGCGATATGGTAGGATGGGTCTGTGCCTAGACTAGATGTGGTCGAGTACCAGAGGAGGGTCGTCGACGATGAAGTCGATGATCTTATTAGCCAACTGCCAGCCCTCGTCTTCGAAGGCGCGAAGGCGGTCGGCAAGACCTTCACTGCTTCGCGGCGTGCCCGCACGGTCTGGAGTCTCGATGATCCCGCCATCCGTCAAATCGCCGCTGCAGACCTGACTGTGCTTCTCGCTGGAGAACCGCCCATTCTGCTTGATGAGTGGCACCGCATGCCAGCCGTATGGGATGCCGTTCGTAGAGCTGTCGACGACAAAGCATCGCCGGGCAGCTTCCTTCTCACAGGATCGGCCCGCCCCGACGCTCCGCCCACTCACTCCGGAGCCGGGCGAATGGTAACCATCAGAATGAGGCCGCAGTCACTCATGGAAAGGGGACTGGCAACCCCAACAGTCGGTCTCGGGGCCATGCTCAGTGGAGGACACCCCGCGATTGAGGGAAGCTGTCAATGCCGTCTCCCAGAATACGCTAACGAGATTGCGGCGTCTGGCTTTCCCGGCCTACGAGCTTTCACTGGTCGCGCGCTTCGCGCACAACTCACAGGTTATGTCGCACGCATCGTTGATCGAGACTTCGAGGACGAGGCCGGGCGGGACGTACGACGACCGGATTCACTACGCCGCTGGTTACGGGCGTATGCGGCCGCCACGTCGACAACGGCTACCTATAACAAAATTAGAGATGCTGCGACGGCTCACAACCAAGATGCTATCGCCAAGGACACCGCGATGGGTTATCGCGAGGTGCTCGGCAGGCTCTGGATTCTAGAGCCCGTGCCAGCTTGGCAACCTACCTTTAGTCACATCAGGGAGCTTGCATACGCTGATAAGCACCAACTAGTTGATCCTGCGCTCGCGATCGCTCTGCTCGGAATGACCCCGGAGTCTCTGCTTAGCGGGGCGGCTACTACCGTGCTTATGCCCCGCGACGGTCCCTTTCTAGGTGCACTGTTCGAATCACTAGTGACGCAGAGTGTACGTGTCTATGCGCAAGCAGCTGAAGCGTCTGTCAAGCACTTGCGAACACATCGGGGAGAGCATGAAGTCGACCTTATCGTTGAGAGGGCGGATGGCCGCATCGTGGCTCTTGAGGTCAAGCTGTCGGCCACCGTGGAAGATCGTGACGTTCGCCACCTCTTATGGCTCAAGGAGAGCCTGGGTGACAGCCTGCTCGATGCCGCAGTCATTACTACCGGACGTCATGCCTTCCGTAGGGCAGATGGCATCGCTGTCGTCCCCGCTGCCTTGCTTGGCACGTGATCAGCGGTTGTACATCTTTGGGTCGCTCGTGGCCGATCCTCAATTCGGTCGACGGAGAAACTGTACACAGTAGAGACGGATCTCAAGCCGAGATCAAGCTAAAGGGTTAGCTCCGGCGAGATTTACTGACTATCTGGCGCCGGGACTGTGCCGCAGCGGGCAGACCCATCGCTAGGTCAGGCTGCGGCTTAGCCGGCTCGGAAGCTCGGCTGGATCTCCGAGCCGGCTTCAGCGCGCCACGGGTAGGGTGGGCCGAGCCCCGGTGCCCTAGTTGGAGCGGCTAACCCAGGCTTCGGGACGGTCAACCAGCTGAAGGTGGCCTTCTCGAGGGCTCGAAATGGCCTCTGGCGGCTCTGAGGGAGCAACCTTGCAACTCGCCTTGCAAGCACCGCCCTACCCGCACGGGGAGTCGAACCCCGGTTACCACCTTGAAAGAGTGGTGTCCTAACCGCTAGACGATGCGGGCTCGCCGAGATGCGCCTCTATACTCGCAGGAAGGGGCGCGGGTCCAGGGTGAGAAGGAAGCAACGAGTTGAGCACGAATCCGGAGCGGCCGCTGAGCACCGGGGGCCCCGCACCCAGCGAAGCCCAGCGCTACCCCAACCTCGGCACTCAGGGCGTCTCGATTAGCAGCTCCGATGCTGCCGATGTGACCATCCACACCTCACGAACCGAGGGTTGGTTGGTGGCAACGGGACTGCTGCTGGCCGGCTGTATCTCGATGGGGATCTATCTGGTCGTCCTGCACCATTGAGCTCCGACCTAGTGGGCGATCTTCTACCCGAGAGGGTCAGCCTCCCGGGACAGCGCCGGCTCCGCTTCGCCCCCAGCCCCACCGGTGACCTTCATATCGGCAACGTCCGCACCGCCCTCTTCAGCTACTGCCTGGCCGGCGAGGCGGGAAGGTTCCTGATCCGGATTGAGGACACCGATCAAGATCGCTATCAGGCTGAGTCGGTCCCTCGCTACCTCGAGACGATCGCCTGGCTGGGGATGCACTGGGACGAGGGCCCGGATCGGGGTGGCCCCTGCCAGCCCTACGTCGAATCCGAGCGGCTCCCCTTCTTCCAGGCTGCCGCTGACCGGCTGGTAGGGAGCGGGGCCGCCTACTTCTGCTTCTGCAGTAAAGAACGGCTCGACCAGCTTCGCGCAGCGCAGCGGACCGCCGGGCTGCCCACTCGGTACGACGGCCACTGCCGCGACCTTCCCGGGGACGAGTCCCGAGCCCGCCGTTCCGGGGGAGAGCCTTCCGTAGTGCGGCTTCGGGTGCCTGCTGGCGAGACCCGCTGGGACGACCTGGTCCTGGGTCCCCAACTCTTCGACAACGAGTCGGTCGACGATCAGGTGCTGCTCAAGTCGGACGGGTTTCCCACCTACCACCTGGCCCAGGTCGTCGATGACCACCTGATGGGTATCACCGAGGTGGTGCGGGGAGTGGAGTGGCTCTCCTCGACGCCCAAGCACCTGATCACCTACGCGGCCCTGGGCTGGCAACCGCCCCGCTTCGCCCACGTCGCCCTGGTGCTGGGTCCAGACCACAGCAAGCTCTCGAAACGGCATGGTGCCCAGACCGTGAATGAGTTCCGCGACCTCGGCTACCTGCCCGAGGCTCTGGTCAACTTCCTCGCCTTCCTGGGCTGGTCCCCGGGGACAGAGGAGGAGATCTTCGACCTGGCCCAGTTGCGCCAGAGAATGACCTTTGAGCGGCTCCAGTCCAGCCCCGCCATCCTCGACCAGCAGCGGCTCGATTACCTCAATGGGGTGTGGATCCGCAAATTGCCGGTCGAGCAACTGGCCCAGCGCATCGAGCCCTTCCTACCTCAGGCTGCTCCCGAGCAACTGATACCGATCGCGGCCATGGTCCAGGAGCGCATCCGTCGGCTCGACCAGGTGCCTGGCCTCTTGGCCTTCGCCTTCACCGAGCCTGCGCCGGACGCGGACTTTCTGAAGGGCAAGCTGAGCCGGGAAGAGGCCCTGGCCTTCCTCCAGCGAGTCCCGGAGCTCCTCGCTGGCAATACCTCTCAGCTGATGGAGAAGTTGCGCGAGCTGGCTCACGAACAGGGAGGATCTGATCCCGCCACCGCCAAGAAGTTCACCCAGGGCGCCATGCGGGTCCTCCGGGTCGCCACCACCGGAGCCGAGGTCACGCCCCCCCTTCCCGAGTCGATCGACTTGATTGGAACGGCGGCGGCCCAGGCCCGGGTCCAGCGCGCCCTTGAGGTTCTCGGCGCAGTCTCCTGACCCGGTCCCGGATCTCCTAGCGCCGGACGGACCAAGCGGGACGGCCGATACTATCGTCGCCGGACGGAACTGGGTCGGCTCTCTGGGGGGCTCGATCGACATTGGGGCGTTGCCAAGTGGTAAGGCGCCTGACTCTGGATCAGGTAATCGGAGGTTCGAATCCTCCCGCCCCAGCCATGTCGTGTCTCAGGTCATGGTGCCCGGGATATCGAAGGAGAGCTCATCTGAACTGTCCTCTGTCCCAGCCGCGACTCGGCCACCACAGTCGAAGGTGCACCCGACCCAGGCGGCCTCACCTTGGGCCAACCGCAGGTGCGCCTGCTGTGGGCCGGCGAAATCGGAGACGCCGCCGGAGTTAAAGGGACGCGGCTTCCGGCTGCCACACGGCTAGCGAACCGCGATCATGATGGAGGTTTGGGTCGACCCCGAAAATGTCCCGCATCATTCCGATGAGGAGGCTGACGATGGCGAAGAAGGCGGAGGTTCAGGTACGCCGGGTCTACGACGCGCCCTTGCGCGGTGACGGAGCCCGGGTGCTAGTGGACCGGATCTGGCCGCGCGGGCTGACCAAGGCCAAGGCCGAACTCGACGAGTGGTGCAAGGGTGTCGCTCCCTCGACGGAGCTGCGCAAGTGGT